>NZ_CAWPRC010000180.1:0-20728 GCF_963890165.1 Aliivibrio sp. SR45-2
ATGACGTAGAAGGGGTGTTAAATAAGTATTTACTCCCTACGTTTGGGAATAAGAAGATCAGCGCCATCAATAAAGGTCAAATACTGCAGTTTCGTTCCATCCTCGCCAAAGTACCGGGACGAACTGAGGGATTCTTAAGTCCATCACGCATCAACCATATAATGACTCCGCTAAGAGTCCTGTTAAATGAAGCCGCTGATCGATATGACTTTACCTCACCATGGAAAAATATTAAAGCATTAAAAATTGGTCGAACAGAAGTGGATCCATTTTCACTAGGAGAAGTCGAAAAAGTCCTTAAAAATGTACCTGAAGAATTCCATGCCTATTACGTCACACGCTTTTTCACAGGAATGAGAACAGGTGAAATTGATGGATTAATGTGGGATTGCGTAGATTTAGTCAATAAAACCATTACGGTAAGCCAAAGTTACGTAAGAGGAGAAGTCACAGGGCTTAAAACAACGGGTTCATATCGTGTAATTCACTTAATAGATCGTATAGTTGATGCATTAAAAGAGCACAAACGTACGGCATATATGAAGGACAAATTTGTATTTACTAATAATAAAAGGAAGCCGTTAAATTATCAGGTTGTTTCTCGTTCAGTTTGGTACCCTGCATTAGTAAAAGCAAAACTGCGTCCAAGGAACCCATATCAAACTCGTCATTCATTCGCGACTTTATTATTAGCTTCAGGAGAGTCGCCAGAATGGATTGCAAATCAAATGGGACATACAACAACAACGATGTTATTTCGTGTTTATTCACGCTATGTACCTAATTTAACACGACGCGATGGTAGTGCGTTTGCCGCTTTTCTATCAATGGGAGGGAAAGTATGAATTATTCACCACTAGCAGTCCACTGTACGAGTTTGTGTTTTGATGTTATTCAAACTGAGCAATTTAAAACACTGACCCATAGTGAAATCGATGACTTTCGTGAAGATGTGTATGAACTAGTAAAAGAACGAAGCTTATTATGTCCTAGCCAATATGGTAGAGAGCATCTGTTCATTAGTCATGTTACTGAAGGTATTATTGTAGTCTTAAAGCAATGTCAGCGAAGTCGAAGTGCAAGAGATGCGACTTGGATTTTATCGGCATTAGAATCTAGGATTGATATTTCGATTAAAACTATATTTAATTGATCTCTTATTTGAATAGCAATGTGCATATTTTGCACATTGCTATAATTGGAAATAAAATTATTTAGTGTCTGTCACTATATGTAATTGATTTATGGTATGTTATGTATGTATCTGTAACTTTAGGTGAATTCGTAACATGGCAAATTACAAAAATATATTAGTCGCTGTCACAGGCGCAAGCCCTCAAGTCTTAACTGAAACTATTTATGCTCTTCATGCTCAAGGGAAGCCCATTCCTGAAGAAGTCTATGTTATCACCACTGAAAACTCAAAACAGACCTTAATAAAAGGTTTGTTTGATGAAGGTCAGTGGAACCAGTTACTGCATGATTACGATCTACCTCCTATCGCATTTACCTCTGAGCACATCTGGTTAATCGCAGACAGCGAAGGCAATCCCTTATATGACGCTAAAGGCATTGAAGACCAATCCATTATGGCAGATTTCATTACTGCTAAAATCGCCGATCTTACTTCGCAAAAAGATATTGCTATTCATGCCTCTATTGCTGGTGGACGTAAAACTATGGCCTTTTATATGGGTTATGCGATGTCGCTTTATGGTCGAGAGCAAGATGTATTAAGCCATGTATTTGTTGATGATACGTTTGAATTTGTTAAAGATTTTTATTACCCAACCCCAAGTGATCATTTTATTCAGGGCAAAGAAAGTAAAATGATTAACGCCAAAGAAGCGAAGGTGACATTAGCTGAGATCCCATTTGTGCGAATGAGAACACAAATAGAGAGTAATTTACTTAATCAAGTAGACGAGCATTCCTTCTGTAAAACCGTTTCTGCCCTAAACAGCACCAATACCGAGCAGGTTAAAGTGCATATTTCAACGAAAGAGAAAGCCGTTGAAGTTGCTGGGATTAAAATGGAAATGACGGCTAAAAAGCTAGCGATCTTCTTATTCTTTCTTTTTCAAAAAGAGCGTAAAGCAACATTAGATCGAAGTTTTGAAGATAACAAAAATAACACGGTAAAATACCTAGAGATCTTAGACCATATGCCTGCCGATGTACGTCTTTATAAGACTATGGGTTTAGAGGATGAAGGCCAATGGCGTCAACAACCAATCGATGAGTTAAAAGAGCTAGATAAAGATTTCATTCGCCAATCCCTTCATGGATTACATACGACATTAAAGAAAAATCTTGTCCCTGAATTGTTCAATAAAATAAAAGTCCATTCTGATGGGGCAAAATCAGGTGCAACTTATCATATCGATAAAAATGTGGTTTTTATTTGTAATGGTGAAGAACTGCAATAATTAGAATATTACTCTCATTTTCACAAGCTTATAAACCCCACTCAATTCAGCAACTCACCTACTATGTCTCTCAACGAAACGGATAATCATTGAGAGGCAATATCATGTGCAAGCAAACCAACTACAGCAAATACCAAAAGCGCGTTATTAAGTTTCTAAACGATCTGCTTGGCACTGATACGCCTTTTTCCTATGAAAGAGCCAAAAATAACCATCTAAAAGTCCTGATTGATGGCGTACCAAAGCCAATCTACACAGGCTCAACCCCATCGGATTGTAAATCTATTAATAACTTCATGGCAGAAGTAAAGCGAGAGCTTAAAGCAAGCAAACTAGAGCCAGAAGAAGTTATTAAGCCAACGAAAGTAAAATTAACAGACTTTATCAAGCAATCTAACGATAAGCTGATACAAAGCAGCGTAAAGTCGTTACGAACACGCATTACGACTCTTAAATTACAAGAAGAAACTTTAGTTTTAGATACAAAAAACATCGAGAGTGTGAGCACCAAACGTACAGAAGTTGTAAAACACGCCATCAGTTATGCGTTACAAGCTCGTAAGCAAGGCGCATACATTAAAGCAAAAGAAATGAATGAGATAGAAAAGACAGTGATCACTCACCTTAATTTTATGCTGCCAAGCATGGCGTATTATGCTGAGCTGCTAGATGGAAAAACTAAATACCAAATGAAGCAGGAAGTGCAAACGTCAAAATTAGCACCTTTAGAAGAAAATACATCATGCAACAACGTCGTACAGCTAGAAGGCAAAGCAGCCAAAGAGCTGATTCAGGATAGTGCACCAATGGCTAAAACGGAAACTACGCAACAACCAGTGAGTAGCATGATGAAAACAACGAGTACAAGCAGTGACTCGGCCACTGATTTAATGGCAATGTCGGCTAATAATCGCGTTAATTTATTGCGCAACCTAACCAAGGCCCAGGCACTAATGTTAATTGATGATATTAACCAAGCTATGGCACAAAATAGAGAGGAGGATATTCAAGCCGTTGTTAACCTTATTCGTGATAAGGAATTACCATTAGAAGTGATTATTTCACGCATGGAAGCTGCATAAAAAATAAGGTGCTGGATTAGTAGCACCTTCCATATACTAACAGTATCAATATTGTTTCAATTATCGCTTATTTATTAATGATATAATTTATAAAAGCACTTATTGAGTATAGCATGCCATTAAGGTATGATGTGCTCGAAAATTCATCTATATATCAAACGAGACTATGACTAATTACCTTGCTTCTCTTATCGCTTCATTCTCAGCTGAAACCATATCTAATGCATTTATCTACCTAATCCTAGCCTTACTGGTTATCTCAGTTGTTTTAGCTATTTTAGGTAAAGCTGCTCGATTTACAGCTAGCACAACAAATATTCTTACCTCTTTAGGTATTCTAGGAACATTCGCCGGTATTGTTGTCGGGTTGATGGATTTTGATCCTCAAAATATTGATGGCAGTATCGAGTCTTTATTAGCGGGTCTTAAAACCGCATTTTTAACTAGCTTAGTTGGTATGGCTGGTTCAATTGCTTATAAAGCAATACTTGGTGCTATTCCACAAAGGCATTCAGTAGAAGATAAACAAGTTGGCCCTGAAGAAATTTTTTCGGTTATGTCGCAGCAACTAAAAGCTTCCACAGAACAATTAAATGCATCGAATGAGCTGTTATCAGCTATCAAGGGTGACGAAGACTCATCTCTCACCTCACAAATTAAAAATTTAAGAACAGATATTAATGATGGCCAGCGTGTGTTAAATAATCATTTTAAACAAACTAATGAACGTAATGATGAATTTAAAAATACACTCTGGCAGAAGATGGATGAGTTTGGTGAGTTGCTGTCTAAATCTGCCACAGAACAAGTTATCAATGCATTAAAAGAAGTTATTGTTGATTTTAATAATAATCTTACAGAGCAGTTTGGCGAAAACTTTAAGCGACTTGATGAATCAGTAAAAAAATTAGTTGATTGGCAAGAAAACTATCGTCAACAGCTTGAAGATATGAGTTCAAAATATCAATTGGGTGTAGATGCCATCTCATCAACTGAAAAGTCAGTAGCAAGTATTAATGAACGAGCTGAAGCGATTCCAGCCACAATGGAGAAACTACATCAAGTAATGGAACTTGGTCATGGTCAAGTGACCGAACTTGAACATCGTTTAGAAGCCTTCAAAGACTTAAGAGATAAAGCAGTTGAAGCAATGCCACAAATTCGTGAGCAGATGGATAACACAATGACTGTCATTGGTGATTCAGTGAAAGCGGCATCAAGCCATTATGAATCTATGCTTCAAGAATCACAAAATATCATCGATAATTTCAGTACTACAGCAAATCAAAGTGTAGAAAACATGCGAACCAACTTAGAAGCCGGTGCAGATCAAGTATCAAGTAAGTTGATCGAAAGCTCTCAAGAGCTTGGCGGTAAGTTGGCTGAGGCATCTTCAGATATTCAAGATAATGTATCTACAGCATCAGGAGCATTACAAAATACAGCTTCATACCTAACAGATACAACAGAGCAAATAAGACAGCATCTAGAAGATTCAATTACTGAGTTAAATAGTCAACTTCGAGTTCTTGTAGCAGATATTAAAGACGACGTTAAAGAAACGGGCAGTGTTCTAAAAGAAGCTAATAAAGAGCTATTATCGAGTACTCGTGAAATTCAAACAGAAACAACAACAGCAATCACTAAACTGCACGATCGCTTGGAAACTACATTAGAAGATGTATTCCAAGTACAAGCTCAAGCTGTTCGACGCACCTTTGATAGTTTAGAAGATCAAATTACAGAAGCAGTAGGAAAAACAGGTAACGCAGTTGAAAAGCAAGTAGAAGTACTAGATCACCAAATGCAGCAAGAGATTAATCGAACCATGAATGAAATGGGTGAGGCATTAGCGACAATCACTCAGCAATTTACACGTGACTATCAGAAACTAGTTCGTGAAATGAATAATGTTGTCACTAACAGAGTTGCTTAATCATGGATAAACTATTTGGTTCTTCAAAACGTCCAAGTGACAGCGGCGAGCATTGGATGTCTGTATCAGATTTGATGGCAGGCTTAATGATGGTTTTTCTTTTTATCTCTGTTGCTTTAATGCGCGATGCAATGGTTGAACGTGACAAAATAAAAGAAGTAGCAGAAACTTACCAGCAAACCCAACAAGCAATTTATATTGCATTATTAACAGAGTTTGAAGTTGATCTTAAGCAATGGGGAGCAGAGATAGACCGAGAAACATTAAGCCTTAATTTTACAGCTCCTGACGTATTATTTGCTAACGGTAAATCTAGTCTTACGAGTGATTTTCAAATTATTTTAGATGATTTTTTCCCTCGTTATTTAGATGTTCTTGAAAGTTATAAACCAATAATCCAAGAAATTAAAATTGAAGGTCATACGTCAAGTCGTTGGAATCACGATTCAAGTGATTACGAAGCTTATTTTAAAAATATGCGACTATCGCAATCTAGAACGAGAGCTGTTTTAGGTTATGTAATGACATTAGATAGCGTCCGTATAGAACATTATTCTTGGGTTAAAGGAAATGTAGCCGCAGTAGGGTATTCATCTTCAAAACCAGCCTTAAAAACAAATGGCGATGAAGATGAAAGTCGTTCACGCCGAGTGTCATTCCGAGTCATAACTAATGCGGAAGAGCAAATCCGTAAAATCTTGGATAATGTATGAAGCTGACTGTTACGTTTAGAGGCTTAAAATCTGCGATAAACTTAATGGAACCTGAAAAGAAAGGGGACTTTAATTTAGCTTATACAGAAACGAATATCGAAAAACTTGATTTAGAACTAGCATCAGGTAAAGACGTTGAGCTAAAAGATGTCGATATTGAATCTGGCTTATTAAGTTACAAGGGCAGGCATGTAACTTTATACATCAAAGCAAATGGTCCTAGTGCACGTTTTCACGTAGCAGATTGCTCTACATTAAAAAGTATGCGGGCAAATGGACGTTTTGAGCGCTACGTTGTAACAAATGATACCTCTGGTGAGTTTTTAGTATCATCTGGTTATGGTGAAACTAAGGCAAAACTGAAAGTGTGCCAGAATTGTTTGAAACGGCTAAATTATAAAGGCTGTAAAACGGGTGAATCAATATATCCTATTGTGCAACAGTTCGATATGAAGGAGTTTTTTACGACTTATAGTTCATTCTTTCCACACATGCCAAGTCGTTCGGCTGAAACGGCCAAAACAGATTACACCGAAGATTGGGCAAAAATATCATCGCATTATCGTGTAGAAAAAAACTTTACTTGTGAAGAGTGTAACGTAGAACTCCGCTCTCATCGTATGTTACTGCATGTACATCATGTCAGTGGTGTTAGATCAGATAATCGACCTAATAATCTAAAAGCGTTATGTATTGATTGCCATAGTAAGCAATATAACCACGATCATATGACACCAAGTCATGGTGAAAGACAATTAATAAATAAATTGCGTCAAGAGCAAGGTTTGCTAGATGATTTAGGTGACTGGAAACAAGTATTTGATTTTGCAGATCCTGGTGTTCATGGTGTTTTGTATGCATGTCGCCAAGAGCGTTATCAATTACCTGAAGTTGGTTATTATATTGAAGATGATTTTGGTGATATCGGCGCGAAAGTTGAGCTTGCTTGGCCACATTTAAAGTTCGGTGTTGCTATTTCTCAAAATGACATCGACGATGCAATGGGGTGTGGATGGCAAGTGTTGAATATAAATGAATTTCTTGAAGGTTATAAGCAAAATGCTCAAAACCTAAGAATCCAGAGCAATCGTTGGTAATTAATAATGAAATTACGCTTAGATGAAATAATAGAAAGAATAATTACAATCAACCATGCTTGGAAATTGTCACGAGATGAATTTGGAAATGATTTTGTTGCCACTAAATCATTTAGAGATACAAAGTCATCATTGCAAGCAACTTTATTAAGAGAATTCCCTGATGATGTTTATTTAAAAGAAGCGACTGATGCTCATGAACATGCTGAAGAAATGTACAGTGTGAGGTTGTCTTCCAATATTGTTATTAATGGAGTAGTTCGCACAGACATTGAGCACTTACCAGTACGTATCGCTCATGAAATATTTACAACTCAAGAACTTAAAAAATTAATTAAATAAACATACCTACTCTAAGTGGATTAGTACATATGATATTAAGTAATATTGTTACATTCGGACTCATTAGTTTAACTCTTTTATGTTTTTGTTTTTTTTGGATTAGAGCTTTAAAAGCGAAAAAAAATGAAATTACAAAGCTAAAACAAATAAAAACACTTAAACAGAGATTTTCTGATGGAAAATTTGATATTAAACTACTGTCAAGTGATGAGTTAGTTTGGATTACCGATCATTTGATTTATGAAAACAAAGGTGATTATTATGAAATTGAGGCTAAAAATAACCAATGGCTTTCAAAGTCACCTTTATCACAAATGCTCCCAATATTTGATTCTAGTCGTTATAAATTGGTTCCAGCATTACTAACAAGTATTGGTATTACTGGTACATTTTTAGGTATTACATTAGGGCTTAGTGAGTTCAGCATGGCTGGAGATTCAAAAGCTTTACTAGCATCAGCAGCTGAATTACTTGAAGGTATGAAAACTGCTTTTTATACCTCTTTAGCTGGCCTATCTACATCTGCCATATTTATGGCAATAATGAAGCACTCTTCAAGCTCAATAGCGAAAGCTCAATCTAAATTCATGGCTGAAATAGCGGGTCAATATCTTGAAGCTAGCCCTGTTATGTATCTAAAACAAATGTCAAATGAAGGTCAAGAAGAAGCGATTAATGCACAGATAAAATCTTCAAAAGCGATTGAGGGACTCAGTGGTAGTATGAATTCAGTTGTAAATCAACTATCCACATTAGGGGATTCTTTTAATGGTAAAGTCATTGCAGAAACAATATCGTCTGCTGTTAGCGATTCAATTAGTGAACAAATGGTGCCTGCATTAGAAGGTATTAAAACAGAGCTATCTTCTTTAAAGGATATCAAAGAACAAAGCCAGAAAGAGCTTATGGAACTTATGATAGGTGAGATGAAAACTCATCTTATCGAACCTGTTGTTATTGAATTAAACAAAACAACAGAAGCTGTAGAGAAAAGTAGTAAAGTGACTCTGTTTTTAAATAAAAATGTAGAGAAAGTTGTAACTCAAACGGCCAATACTGTTGAAACGATAGATAATTTCCAGCAAGAAACGATGGTGAAATTACAAAGTTTTGCTGAATCATTGAAAGAAATCCTAAGTAGTTTTAAAGATGATACTCAAGGAGCTATGGGAACTATCGCTCAAGAAGTTCAATTAATGCTTAACAGTGCAACAGAAGGTATGGATAAACAACGAATTGCATTTGAGGATAGTTCACAGTCAGCAGCACAAGCATTTGATGGTATTAAAAACTCAATGGATAGTGCTTTATCAGAAAGGCAATATGCAGAAAAGCAATTATTTGAAAGCGTAACTGGTCGAATTAATGCTTTGTTAAACGAAATATCAACCTCATTTGAAGATCAAACATCTGTTATCTCTAATACAGGGAAGGCAGCAACTAACTTAATGAATCAGGCTCAGACTGATTTTGAAAAGTCAGTTGAAACTCGCCGAGAAGGTGAGAAGCATTTATTAGCAGAAACAGAAGAGCGTTTGAAATCGCTAATTAATGAAGTTTCGGGCTCTTTTGATAAACAAACTGATGTAATTTCAAAAACGGGTGAGATAGCAACAAACTTAATGAACAAGGCGCAGCTGGACTTTGAAGAATCTGTTGAAATTCGACGTGAAGGTGAAAAAGAGCTGTTAACTGAAACGGAAGATCGTCTTAAATCATTAATTGATGAAATATCTTTATCTTTTGATAATCAAACAACTGTTATTTCTAAAACTGGTGATACTGCAGCTAAGTTAATGAATCAAGCTCAAAATGATTTTGAAAAATCAGTAGAAAGTCGCTGTGAAGGTGAAAAGCAGTTATTTACAGAAATGGAAAGTAGAATTGGCTCGCTTTTGAACGACTCCCAAATAATATTCAAACAACAAGCAAAGACTATAGAAAAAGTAGGAGTGGACGCATCAACAGTAATGATATCAGCAAGAACTGAGTTAGAGCAGGGGTTAGGTGATATTGATCAGAAAGTACAATCTATGTCTCATACTGTTCAAACAGAACTAGAAGCATTCCGAGAACAATATCAAAATAATTTAACAAGTTACTTCACTCAACAGAATAACTTACTCGAAGATAGTCTAGGTAAACAAAGAGATGGCTTAAACGGAGTAGTAGATAACTTCCGTCAAGTATTTGAAAGTGAATATAAAACTCGTCATAACTTACTGCAAGAATTGACAGCTCAGCATGCAAAACTTCAAGAATCAGCGAAAACTATTGAACAGGTCGCAAAAGCTATTGGTTTGAATGAAGCCTCTAAAATGGCAGAGCTACAAGATGCTGCCCAAACGATGGGACGTGAAATTAGTCAATTAAAACTGGAGTATTCAAAGGCTGCCGCCACGTTTAATGATGTTACTGAAAACTTACCTAAAGCAATGGATGATTATTTCACTCGCGCTAATCAAAGTTTCGAGGGCTTCTTTACTGATTTTGATACTGCCGCAAGCTCTATTCATAATAAGTTGTCACAAGCCGCTGGGTATTTAATTAATTCACAAGTACAAAATCGTGAATTTGAAGCCGATAAGCATCGTTCTGAAGGAGTTAGCGCATAATGCGAAGCTTGCGGAGTTCAACTCAAAACGAAGACACTGATGAGTCTGGCGTTTGGTTATCTATTGGTGATTTGATGTCAGTATTATTGATGATATTTGCGCTGCTATTAATTAGTGCCTTGGTGCAAATATCAGAAGTATATGAAAATAGTCAAACGACGCGAGTGGTTATCATTAAGGGAATAAATGATGCACTGCAAAGCTCTGGTATTGAGGTTCAAGCAGATAGCGAAACTGGTGATATATCTATTCTTGATTCAATTTTATTTGATCAAAATGACTATAAACTTAAAGAGTCAGGTAAAGAGTTTTTAGAAAAATTCATACCAATATATTCTAATGTGATTTTTCAATCACCGGAAACGACAAATGAAATATCCCGAATAGTAATTGAAGGGCATTCAAGTTCCGAAGGTAGCTTTAATCGAAATATGGAACTAAGTGTATTACGAGCAAATAGCGTAACGGCATTTGTCAATAGTATGCGATTTCAGCATAAAAAAGCTTTTTTCAATAAAACAGTGATTTCAGGCCGTGGTCCTATTGAAGCAGATCAAACTAAAACTGAACCATCAGATCGAAAAGTAAAGTTCCGTTTTCAGTTTAAAGATGATCAATTTTTGGGATATTTTTCAGAGGTAGAGAAAGTTGACTAGTAAAGGCTTTACATTTAATCAACCTAAATTACCAGGGATGAATAATATAGATCGAATGCCATTCGATGATTTTTTCCATATAGATGGTATAGATACTTTATTACCAAGTTTTCCTCCTAAAAGTATTCAAGAAATTATTCGGTTAGTTGATGCAGATAAAAGTGACGAAATATCAATTTTAGAGTGGTTGGATGTTATTGAAAATGCGGCGCAATGGAAACAACTAAATACTGATGAAGCTTATGATGCATGTCGAGCAATTTGGACCGCTATTGGCATTAATTCATTATTGGCTGATATTGCATTTTTTAAAGTAGGGCTAGCTCTCGATGGGAAAAAATCTTCAATTCATAAAGACTTACTGAGCAGCATGCATATAGCACGAAAGGTAGTTACTAATTATGAAAATAAAGAAAAATTAGATTGGTTAATTTCTTTACAATCAAAAGACTGGGATGAATTAGCCTTATCTTGTATTCAATCATTTATGACACCTTTGCAAAGGATTTCTATATTAAAGTTACCTAAAGCTAATGAATATTATCAAATGCTACCAGATAAGCTTATTAGTGCAGTAAGTGACCCATTAGACCATAAGTCAGATACTTGGTTAGACCGATGTTTTTATAGTTTTAAAACAACACAAGAGCGCTTAATGTTTTGTGAAGAAGCGATTAATAGCTATGATGATTACGGTTTTGAATTAAAAAAAATTATCATTGAGTATTGCATGCCAGATGTAGATGACTCTTTCTGGTATGACTTGAATGAGAATAGTAAATTAACGTTAAAGAAAAAGTTCAATATTTCTAATTATTATGAATTAAAGAATATTTCTAGATTGATTTGCAGTATAGATGGAGTTGAGGCTTTACAATTAGAAGAGCATGAAGTTCGTCAAATACACAGCAGAACTATGTTTTGGTCGAATTATAGTTCGAGATTTAATCGCATCCGTTGTCTTTTACCTTCGCTAACATATAACTTTATTTCGAAAACGACGAAAAAGCTTTCATCACAAATTGAAGCCTTCTCTGAAGAAAAAGAAAGTAATTATGAAGTATATATTTTCGAATTAGAGAAAATTATCGTTGTAGAGTTTTTACGTGGAGGCTTAAATGAGACTCGATTTTTTAAAAATAATGAATGGAATGCAAAACGCTTATTTGAGTCAGAAGATTTAACTGTTGATGCGATACGTGAAATATCACAATTAGATGTTCACGATCATGTTTCATCATGGCAATATTTTTGTGAAAAATTATTGAGAACAAAATTAAAAGTAGTTCCTGATGATAATTTACCTTATTTCAGAGGGCTACCACCCTCAGTGAATCAATATAACTCTAAAACAGGTCTTATTAAGCCCGATTTTAGCTATTTAGATGAGCGTTCACGTAAGCTTGCTCCATGGGTTGAGCGTTTTTGGCAAGATGAATTCAAAACAGCGAAATATGGGAACCAGTCAGATTTACAGAAAAAAAGTAATGTATACCTGACGAAAGCTTATACTGCCCGTCAGTTAGGTAATGAGGATGAGTATCAGCTTTATCTTAAGAAATCAGCTGAGCAAGGTAATTCGGAAGCTATGTGGCAATTGGGTCGAAGCCTTTTATTAGGTCGTGGTAATTCACCTAAAAGTCGAATTGATGGTGAAACATGGATTGCGAAGGCTGCAGGAAAGAATCATCTTGAAGCTGTTGAAGCAGCAAAAAAATATAGTATTACAGCCCTTAAAGATGATGCGGAAAATCATGTTCAAATATCAGACAGTAGAGGCATGAAAAAAGTCGAAGAGCTTCGAAAAGAAGCAATGTCTGGAAATTATGACTCAATGTGTATTTATGGAGTTCGATTATCAGGAAGACTTGCTCCTTCAGACAGAAAAGCGGGATTACATTTTTTAAAAAATGCGTTAAGTATTGATCAGCAAAAAACTATTCCTTTTTTGTGGGAAGTTATTGAAAAAGCAAAAAAGAACAAACGTTTTGATACTTATTTAGAGGCTCTGGATATATTAGCTAATATTAAAAATGTCGAAGCACTTATAGAAAAAGGGAGCTTTTTATCTAAGCAGGCATCCCAAATATCTAGACATAAAGGGATTGAATCTTTATATAAAGCAGCACAGCAAAATAATCAGAATGCTTTTGATTTATTATGGGATATTGTAACGATGTCTAAATTTAAAAATAGAATTGATGATTATGAATTGACTTTAAATTTACTAATAAAGCTTAATGACGCAGCCGCTAAATTAATGTTATCGAAACACATCAAAGATGTGTACTAATATAATGAAGTTTCTAATCCCTCTCTGTTTCTTGTATAAGACTATACGTATAGGGGGGGGTGAAGAAGAAATTTTTAATAAACATTCTATTTTCGCCCACCTACATCATCGTTTTACCCTCAGATTTCTGGTATAAAATAGCATGCTTTATTTACGCCAATAAAAATCATAAGTGGCAGTAATGTAAACAAAAAGATTTCATAAAATAGCTAGGTATCTATGGAAAAATCAAATTTTGAGTTCTTAAAAGGCGTTAATGATTTCATGTTCACGATTGCTCGTGCAGCAGAGAAAAACTACCCTGATGACCCAAACACAACATTAGTGAAAGCTCGAATTTTTGGTGAAGCTACAGCAAAGCACCTGGCTAAGCTATTGGACATAGAAGCCCCTGATAACCAACACGACCTTTTACGTGAACTAGGTAAAATCCCATTTGTTGATGACAGCATTTTATCGGTTTTTCATAAGCTTCGTAAAATTGGCAATCAAGCGGTACATGAATACCATGATGACTTACAAGATGCGGAAATGTGCTTACGCTTAGTGTACCGTCTGGCTGTTTGGTATTACCGCTTAGTCACTAAAACATATGATTTTGTTGCTCCAGTATTTCAATTACCAAGTTCTGAAAATAGCGAACAATTTGAGCAAGAGCTGCTGTCATTAAAAGAAGCCTTAGCTGAAGCTCGTCAAAGCGAAACGCAAACTAAAGCAGAAGTCGCTGCACAAAATGCCAAGCTAACAGCATTAAATGGCTATATATCTGTTCTTGAAAGTAAGCAAGAAGAGACAGCAGAGCAAACCGAAGATCGCATTAAAGCACTACAAGCTCAGCTAAAAGAAAAAGACGAAGAAATTGCCAAGAAAACAGAAGCAGAGCGTAAAGCGTACAAAAAACAAATTACCGATCAAGCAGCTTCTCGCTCTTTGGATCTTAATGAAAGTGAAAGCCGTTACCTCATTGATAACCAACTGCGAAAAGCAGGGTGGGATGCTGATAGCAAGTTACTTAGCTTTGCCAACGGTACACGCCCACAAATCGGTCGAAATATAGCGATTGCCGAGTGGCCAACAGGCAAAGATGAAACGGGTAAAACAGGCTTTGCCGATTACATTCTATTCATTGGTCTAAAGGCCATTGGTGTTATTGAAGCTAAAAAAGCCAATAAAGACGTAGTGGCAAAATTGAGTGAAGCTTATCGTTACAGTAAATACTTTGACAACGATTTTCTACGTAATGAATTACAGCAAGCCGCGAATGATCAAACCGTACTCGATCTAATTGCCGAATTATTGCCAACGTATTTACCCACATGGTCTGATTCATCCAGCTCAGAGTCGTATAAAATCCCATTTTGTTTTTCTGCCAACGGTCGTGCTTATCGCTCAGCAATAAAAACCAAAAGCGGAATTTGGTATCGTGACGTTCGTCATGCGACTAATATGCCAAAAGCACTCCCAGAATGGCACAGCCCAGAAGAGCTACTTGCCAAACTAGAAAGTGACAATCAACACAGTAACCGTTGGTTTAGCGATAATGTCGACATGAGCGATCTTGGGCTGCGTTATTATCAAGAAGAAGCCGTACAAGCGACAGAAAAAGCCATCATAACAGGCCAACAAGATATTCTGTTAGCAATGGCAACAGGTACAGGTAAAACACGTACCGCCATTGCATTAATGTATCGTCTAATTCAGTCACAACGATTCAAGCGAGTGCTGTTTTTGGTGGATCGCACCTCATTGGGTAAACAAGCGTTAGATTCGTTTGAAGACACCAACATCAAAGGCGACACATTTAACAGTATCTTCAATGTAAAAGGGTTAACCGACCGTTTTCCAGAGGACAGCACCAAGATCCACGTAGCAACGGTTCAATCACTGGTAAAACGCACACTGCAAAGTGACGAGACCATGCCTGTTGGTCGTTACGACTGCATTATTATTGATGAAGCGCACCGAGGTTATATTCTTGATAAAGAGCAGACCGAAGGTGAAGAAAAATTCCGTAATGAGTTAGATTTTATCTCCTCATATCGTCGTATTATCGATCATTTTGATGCAGTGAAAATTGCTCTAACCGCAACGCCTGCACTGCATACCATCGACATTTTTGGTGGAGATAAGAAACAGCCAGTGTACCGTTACAGCTATCGAAAAGCCGTTATTGATGGCTTCTTAACCGATCAAGAACCACCAATTCGTATCATCACAAGATTGAGTGAAGGTGGCGTGTATTTATCGCAAGGCTGTGAGGTTCAACGTTTATCAAACCAAGGCGAGTTAATTAACGACACCTTAAACGATGAACAAGGATTTGAAGTTGCCGATTTTAATCGAGCCTTAATCGCCTCAAATTTCAATAAAGTGGTATGTGAAGAGTTGGTGCATCATATTGATCCAACCAGTCCGCAAAAAACCTTAGTCTTTTGTGTGAACAACACCCATGCAGATTCTGTGGTGGAAGAATTACGCGCGGCATTTAAAACAAAATATCCGCAATTAGAACACGATGCGATCATCAAAATTACGGGCGATTCAGATAAAGACGCCAATAAAGTGCAATCTATGATCACCCGTTTTAATAAAGAACGCCTACCTAACATAGTAGTTACGGTCGATTTATTAACTACAGGTATCGACATACCAAGTATTTGTAATATCGTCTTTATGCGTAAAGTACGCAGCCGTATTTTATACGAGCAAATGAAAGGCCGAGCTACGCGTCAATGTCCTGAAGTGGGTAAAACCTCATTTAAAATTTTCGATGCGGTTGACTTGTATTCAACCCTACAAAGCGTCGATACCATGCGCCCGGTGGTCGTTCGTCCAACGGTGGAGCTACAAACCTTAGTCAACGAAATTACCGATTCAGAAACCTATAAAACCATAGAGGCGGACGGACGCAGTTTTGCCGAGCATAGCCATGAGCAGTTGATAGCCAAATTGCAACGCATCACAAGCCATGCTCATTTTAACCGTGATAAATCCAAAGAGATTGAAGCGCACATTAAACGCTTTGATGAACTGTGCATGGATAACGTAGGGTGTGACTTCTTAGGGCTTGCCAAAACGCTCAAAGAGAAAGGGCCAAAATGGTCAGCCGAGATCTTCAATGCTATGCCAAACATGGTAGGACGTTTAGAGCAGCTAAAGCTAGACATTAATGAACTGCGTGACATGCCGATCTTCACGGATATAGAAGATGCCGTGATCAAAGTGGAAACCCTGTACGGCGAGCACAAAAACGCCGACGATTTTTTAGACGCGTTCGATGGCTTAGTCACACGTTCAGCCAATCTACAAGACGCGTTAGACATCATCATCAACCGTCCACGAGATTTAACACGAAAAGGCCTATTAGAACTACAAGAGTGGTTCGATGCACAAAACTTCAATGAACCGACGCTAAAAACCGCATGGAAAGAGAGTACAAACCAAGACATAGCTGCACGATTAATTGGTCACATTCGTCGTGCCGCCATTGGGGATGCGTTATTGCCGTTTGAACAACGAGTCGAAATAGCGTTAGACAGAATAAAATCAAGCCAAGAGTGGCAACCCGTTCAACTGCAATGGCTTGATCGCATCGCGAATTCAATAAAAGAGAAAGTAGTGCTGGATGACGACACCTTCAAAACGGGTAATTACAAGCGTAGTGGCGGAAAACGTAAGCTTATGAAAATCTTTAATGATGAATTAGATGGCATACTGCTTCAGTTCAATGAATTTATGTGGGATGAACCTGCATAAATTGATAACACCTAGTCTTAAACACTATTTGTTTTGCTGTTTGATTGAGTGAGTCGCAAATATCAAAACAATTATCAAGTACCTTATAATTTGAGGAAAATTATGGAACTGAATAAATTTGTGGCAAATAAAGCACGTCCTTTACCTGTAATCGTAATGGCTGATACAAGTGGTAGCATGAGTATCGATGGGAAAATTGATGCGTTAAATCGATCAATTAAGGACATGATATCGAGTTTTGCGAGTGAAAGTAGACTGAGAGCAGAAATTCATTTATCTATTGTAACCTTCGGTGGTGAAGCTGCAATACACCTTCCTCTAACCCCTGCTCACCAAATAGAGCAAATAGAAAACTTCATTGCTCGAGGAACCACTCCTTTAGGGGCTGCTTGTACAATGGTTAAGGACTTGATCGAAAATAAAGAATGTATTCCTTATAGAGCATACAAACCAATCATCATTTTAGTTTCTGATGGGTACCCAACAGATAACTATAAAAACTCATTTGATGCATTGTTAAGTAGTGAAAGAGCTAAAAAAGCGACGAGGTTTGCTCTGTCTATCGGTAATGATGCCGATAATGCTTTACTTGAATCTTTTGGAAACGACCTAGAAGCTCCTTTATTTTTTGCACATAACGCAGCTGAAATCGCTCGCTTTTTTCGTGCAGTGACCATGAGTGTTGCTAATCATTCTAAAAGTCAAAAACCAAATGAACCAATGAAACTAGAGTTTGTTCAGAACGAATTGGCTGATGATGATTTAGATATTCCGCTATAAATGAAAATTAGCATATTAAAAACGACTGTTATCGGTCCTTCGCATTCTGAGTTGAAAATTCCAAATCAAGATGCTGTCACATCAAAAAAAAGGAATGGTCGATGGGCTGTAGCAGTTGCTGATGGTATGGGGTCTAGAGACTTGTCCCATATAGGTTCTAAATTAGCAACGTATTTAGCTGTCAACATCTGCTTAGATAAAAGCGAAGACATTTCTGATAAAGAGCTTATCACTGACATCTATACCAAGTGGCTTGCTGGACTAAAAGACAAAAACATAGAACCAAATGATGCCGTTACTACTTTAATGGTTGTCTGGGGCAATTCAAAAGGTGAATACCGTTTTATCCAACTTGGCGATGGTGTTATTTGCAACAGTATTATTAATCACTCTTTTTCTGAAGATGAGTTGTTCTCAAACGAGACAACAGGCCTGGGTCTTAGTAAAAAACTTTCTGATTGGCGTATCGGTAGAGGTAGATTAAGTCAGGCAATTAGTGGATTAGTACTAATGACAGACGGAATTTCAGAAGATATTGAAGATCACCTTGGATTTTGTGACTCCATACTAAAGCGTGCTCAGACAGGAAGTTTAAGAGTTATTAAGAAAAACCTAAAAGGCCTATTACATAATTGGCCTACACCACATCATACAGATGACAAAACAATAGCAGTGGTTCTAATAAATGAATAATAAAAAGAAAAGTACTGTCTACGACAAGCATGACAATGCATATGAGCTTACTAAAAGAGTTGGTCAAGGCGGACAAGGTATTGTTTGTCAAACTCAGATAAATGGTATTTTAGTAAAAATCCTAAATACTAAAAATGAATCGGCAATAAAGAAGTGGCAAAAACAAATAGACTGGAGTCTAAGGCAAGACTTAACAGGATTAAATTTAGCTCTCCCAAAAATACAAATAACTAAGCCTCGGCTAGGTTATGTTATGGAGCTAATGGATGGGCTGATCCCGCTTCAAAATATATTAGAGAAAAGTTTTAGTGATCTAGTAGATAACCAAAGTATTAAGCAGTACATACAAACTGGAGGCTTGAAAAGACGCCTTCAAATTCTGCTTAAAGTCGCAAAAACGTTAGCGAAACTCCACAGCCGAGGCTATGCGTATGGTGATATTTCTCCAGCAAATATCTTTGTTTCGGAAGATAGTCGTTATTCAGAAGTTTGGTTTATTGATTGTGACAACTTATGTGTTAACGAAAGAGAAGGATTTACTCACATATATACGCCTGGATACGGTGCACCAGAAGTAGTTAGAGGCGATATGGGCGTTAACGCATTAACGGATCAATGGTCATTTGCAGTGATGGCTTTTGAGTTTCTTACGCATCAACATCCATTTAAAGGACTTCAAGTTGAAGACGGTGAACCAGAGTTAGTAGAAGAACAAGCTTATAGAGGCGAGCTGCCTTGGGTATATGATGCCGAAGATGAAAGTAATGAAAGTACTGGTGGCATTGATTTGACTTTAGTCGCGAATAAAAAACTTCATAAGCTATTTGAGCAGTGTTTTGCCAAAGGAAAAACTTCTCCTTATGAAAGGCCTTCATTAAGCACTTGGTGTGGAGTCATACAAGAGGCACTAGACCATTTAATAGAATGCCCAAATTGCAGTAGTCATTATTTTACCAGCCTCCAATTCGATGAACAAACTTGTCCATTTTGTTCTACTTCCGTAGGGCAGGAGTATTATGCGGTATTAAGGCAGGTTATATACCTAAATGAAGAGGATTCGCAATATACCTTTAATGCGTCTGAAGGCTTCATTGAGACTGATAATGTGCGTGTTGTTAGTAACGGTATGTCTCTAACATTTAATTCTGCGCCATACAATACAGAACTATGGTTTGAAAATGATGCAAACTTAACCGTTACCATGAGCAAGGGGGATATATATTTTATTCCCGAGTCGCATGCGGTTTGCAATATATCTCGTAGAAATGCATCGCAAGTCCATCAAATTACACATAAGCAGAGAATAGGCGCAGAACGTCGCAGCGCTACTGATCCTTATGAGTTTACAACGTGGTTAAAATCTGATGAAACCAATCCAGATCTTATTGATTTATTTAAGGCTTATCGATGGCAAGTGGTGTGAATTAAATTATGAACTTATTAGATACTAAATGCCTTACAGCCGACGTGATCGAGCTTGTTTTCGAAGATCCTAATGATGCAAATTTGAATTGGAAAATTGGTGAAGAAGTAGAATTGTTTTTTGAAATAGACTCATACTATGTCAAACAAGGAGCTAAAGGTTTCTTTGCTGAAGTTAAGTTTAAAAACACATCTCTTGCTATGGCAGTATCAGGGAGTAAAGCCAGAAAAATTTGTGCTATTTCTTGCTACAAAAACACTCGTGCGTTAGCGATTCGCTATGTCGACCTAATTGATAGTTACGATGAGAATATCGAATTTAAAATCGAGCCCACCTTTATTGAAGCTATCCAAAAGCAAGTTTCAAGCGTTTTAGACGTTGAGAGTGCTCGTAAATGGTTTCATGACGAGTTCGTCTTTGCAAAAGATGATAAAGGTGGGATCTTTATTGAGTTTCCTGACAATTCGAAGGACTCATTTTTCCTTATTGGTAAAAATCACAAGGTGTTAGTTGATAAGGTTAGGAAAAATTGGCACCTTTCTTCAGTTCGCCAATTTGACGGTGACGCAGATAAGCTTTATGCATATTATGGAAATCATGCATTAGAATTAGATGGTATTGAAGAACAATTAAATAGTTCAAAGTACAATCATCAACTTGAACAGCATCTCCAGGATAACGCTAGTTATTTTAAAATTTGGCAAAAATACTCAGATCTCCACTGGGAACAACACTCTAGGTTAGCTAAAGCAGTTGGTTTCCTTGAATACGAATCCACCGATAGTGACTCAGACACCGAAATTAGATTTAAATTTAAGGTTGGAGATAAGTCATTAAAGGTTTTTTTTGAAAAATATAAAAATGAATTAGAAGTTCTTGGAGAACCCTTCTCAATGTCAGAAGTTGAGTTGCA
>NZ_CAWPRC010000181.1:0-19537 GCF_963890165.1 Aliivibrio sp. SR45-2
CCCCTTATCATCTTTTCGACGTCAATTTCAGGATAAAAACACTCTACATTCTGATTTTCTAGATGCAACTTTGCTCGTTGCTGATCTCCACGTTTACAACAAAGTAAATACCACTGTTTCATCATTTCTATCCCTGCACCTAACCAGTGCTAATAATATCACGCTATCAAAATGAAAAGAATTTCTACCTTGTATAAAGGCAGCATAGAATGCTGATACACACATCAATAAGATGTTAACTTCATTAACATTGCATAAATAAGATTAAAAAACTAAAAATAAGCACAAAATAAGATAATAAAACCAAAATAGACACTACAATAGATAATGACAACTATGGTTATAGTGAACTCTAGGATAGAACCCCAACTATGTGTAAGGTGTTTCTAAATATTTCAACAACTTACAATGTTAAATAGATCACATTTACTCAAACTCTGTTGCAGTAATTACATTGAGAGAGTATAAATTTAACTACTATAAAAAATTAAAATAAAATTGACTAAAGAGAGCATTATGCCAAATAACAACAAGTTATTAATGGGACACCCTCAAGGGCTTTTCCTACTTTTTGGAACTGAATTATGGGAACGATTCTCTTATTACGCCATGAGGGCGATTTTAGTCTTATATTTAACAGATAGAACCATTAATGGTGGTTTAGGCTGGACCGTTAAGGATGCATTAAGCCTATATGGTACCTATACCGCTCTTATGTATATCACACCACTCATTGGTGGTTGGTTAGCCGATAATTATCTTGGCCAACGAAAATCATTACTTATTGGTGGTTTTTTAATGGTCATCGGCCAATTTACGTTAGCTCTTCCTCATAATACCTTGCCATTCTCGGTTGAGACTCTCTTTTATGTTGGTTTAGGATTCCTCATTGCAGGTAATGGTTTATTTAAACCAAATGTATCCACAATGGTAGGTGATTTATACCAAAATGGCGATCACCGTCGTGATGGTGCATTCACTATCTTCTATATGGGGATCAATTTAGGTTCATTACTGGCTGGTGTTGTTTCTGGTTCTGTTACTGGAATATGGGGATGGAAAGCCGGCTTTGCTGCTGCAGGCATTGGTATGATTATTAGCTTAATTATTCAAACCTTTTTTGCACAACGCTTCTTAGGTGATATAGGTGTTCGCCCTGCCGCACACATTGCAAAAGAAAGAGCAGAAGCAAAAGGAACATCTCATCATGTTTTAAGTAAAGTAGAAACCGATCGTCTAAAAGTTATTATGGTGATGGGATTGTTCGTTATTGTCTTTTGGGCCGGTTTTGAACAGGCTGGTGGCTTAATGAATATATATTCTCAACAATACACAGATAGAATGATTGGTTCATTTGAAGTCCCTGCGGCTTGGTTCCAATCGTTAAATCCATTCTTCATCATTACGTTAGCCCCACTTATTGCTATGCTATGGATAAAGTTAGGTCCTAAAGAGCCAAGCTCTCCAATAAAGTTTGCTCTCGCCTTATTCTTTTTAGCGATTGGCTTTCTTTGCATGGTTGGTGCTGTAATGCAGCAAGGTGGGGACTTAACAATCAAAACATCAATGTATTGGTTAGTCGGCGCCTATTTCTTTCATACTTTAGGCGAATTATGTTTATCCCCTATTGGGCTCTCTTTAGTTACTAAATTAGCACCACTACGCTTAGCCTCTTTAATGATGGGGACATGGTTTGGTTTCAATGCTATCTCAAATTACATTGCGGGTGTTGTAGGCTCTCACGTCGAGAGTTTAGGGGCACTAGACATCTTTGCTGGTATCGCAATTTCGGCAACTATCTCTGGGATTTTACTATTGATGATTTCAGGAACGTTGATCCGCTGGATGCACGGAGCTGAAAAAGCACACTAGTTATATCGTGATAGTTATTTAAGTAATAACGACATGACTAAAACTAAAAAGCCATTTCATCGTATGAAATGGCTTTTTTAGGCAACTATATTATAACTTAATACGGTTCTTATTCTTCTCGATCAATTTTTCACCAATACCTTTAACATTAGCTAATTCATTAATCGTTGTGAATTTACCATTTGCGTTGCGGTAATCTATAATCGCTTGAGCTTTAGATTCACCCACACCGATAAGTAATGTATCTAACTCTTCGATGTCTGCTTTATTTATATTAACAACGATCTCAATACCTTCATGTTTATCAATGGCCTTTTCACTTGCACTTATTACACCGCTAGTAAACAAGCAAAAACTTAATAACAGAGTATTAATAAACACTGACATAACTTTCATTCTCTTCCCTTATCATTTAATGAATGGTAACCATGATGCTGAGACAACAGGAAAATGCTTATCCATTTCAATCATCAAATTTATAGTAGTGGAAGCGATGAATTAGCCCAATGAAGAAAACTTTGCCTTCTTTAAAAACACGACGGGCTCCAATAAGGAGCCCGTCTGATTTACTTATCAATTACATTGAACTAAATTATTGCTCTAATAATGGATAACTAATTTCGGTATTAGATTTAAGCGTATCAAGTGTCGCCGTTAAATCTTGTTGTGTCTGAGTTCTAAGCAGACGAGTACTTACTTGTTCAGCCATTGCGCTATTATCAAGTTCTAGTACGCCATCCAAAGCAACAATGACATTATTACCTTGTCGATCTATTACTTGAGCGTATGTAGGCTTATCAGCAGTCGGTTTTTGTAAACGGTAAACATCGTTAGCAAGTTCATCTGCACGAGTAATCATTCGTGCTTCTGTAAATACTAAGCCTTGCTCTGATAAATATACATCATCGTCTTTATTTAACGCCGTAATTGTATTCTTCGCTAACTCTAATGCTTTTTGCTCACCTTTAGCTTGAGATAAGCGAGTAATAACAGACGCTTTAACCTCTTCTAACGGTAATACCATTTCATCACGAGACTCTTCAACACGAACAACAACTACGTGTTCAGGAGCAATCTCAATAACATCAGAATTTAAGCCATCTTCTTTTACTTCTGCGCTATAAATAGCTTGAAGCACATCACTATTCGCTAGCAATGCTGGTGCATCCGTTTGAGAGAAGAAATCAGAAGTAATTACTTTTGCATTTACTGCTTCAGCAGCATCATCTAGTGAATCAGGAGATTCAAATGCTTTTTCTGCTAATTCTGTTTGCATGCTATAAAAAGCATCTGCAGCGTGCTCATCAACTAAAAACGCTTTAATGTCCGCACTTACTTTAGCCAAAGGCTTAGTTTTTGGTGCTTCAATCGCATCTAATTGAATAATATGATAACCAAATGCAGATTTAACTAAGCCTGAATGATCGCCTACATTAACAAGTTGGAAAGCTGCATCTTCAAATTCAGGATCAATAACACCGCGTTCAATCCAACCTAAAGAACCACCTTCTTTTGCTGTTGGAATATCTTGCGAGTCTTCTTTTGCTACAGTAGCGAAATCTTCACCTGCATCTAAACGAGCAAGAACCGCTTGAGCGTCAGCTTCGTCACCTTTGATAAGGATATGGCTTACTTCACGTTTTTCTTGTGTTGAGTACTTATCTTGATTCTCATTGTAATACGTTTGAATTTCTTCATCAGTAATTGGCGCTTGTGCCTTCAATGATTCACCAGACAATTCAATATAAGAAACTTTAACTTGTTCTGGACGAACAAATTGTTGTTTATTCGCATCATAGTATTCTTTTACTTCTTCTTCAGTCACTTTTGCATTTTTAGCAAATGTCGCTGTATCTAAAGTAATGGTACGAATTTCACGTTGCTGACCTTCAAGTTCACCTTGCGCTTTAACTTCATTACTTAGCGTAAATTCCGTTGATTCTAACGCTGACACTAATTGATTACGAACAAGATCACCACGTAAATACTCAGCGAAGCTGTCTGAAGTGAAACCAGCGCGGCGTAATGAGACATTGAAGATTTCTTCGTCAAACTTTCCATCTTTTTGAAACTGAGGCATAGATAAAATTGCTTGGCGTATTTGTTCATCACTTACACGTAAACCAAGTTCTTGAGCTTGGTTATCGAGTAAAGCATCATTGACCATACGATCTAAAACTGACTTTCGGAATTGCTCTACATACGCGGGGTCACCAAGTAGAGTCGAAAAATATTCGCCCAGTTGAGATTGCATACGGTTGCGTTCATTTTGATAAACTTGTTCAAAATCATTTCGTGTTATTTCACGCTCACCGACTTTAGCCGCTAGAGGTTGACTACCACCGACTAAATAACTACCTACACCTGCAAACACAAATGAGAAAATAATTAGACCGAGAATGATCTTAACAACGAGGCCAGTTGAACCTTCGCGAATTCGATCCATCATAATATGTTTTAGCTCCTAATCACTGAATTGGGATGATAATCCCTAAGAAAACGTTAATTTCTATTGATAGTGAAAATTAAAAATAGTTCAACAAAAGAAAAATTTAACAATAAAAAAGCGCATCATCGGATGCGCCTACGATCAATCACTCTAGTTTACTAGCCTTAACTTGGCTTGTGTAGAGTTTTATCTTTTTTTCGATTAGTTACACGCATCTTTTAATGCTTTACCTGCTTTAAATGCAGGTACTTTTGCAGCAGAAATCTCGATTGCTTCACCAGTCTTAGGATTACGACCTGTACGAGCAGCACGCTCACGAACGATAAACGAGCCGAAACCAACAAGTGTTACTTGATCGCCACTTTTTAGTGTCTCTGTCACTGTTTCAACTAATGCATCTAAAGCACGGCCTGCTGCTGCTTTTGAGATATCTGCATTTTCAGCAATCTGATCAACTAATTGAGATTTATTCACGGTATTCCCCTTTAAATTGTTCATTCATATATTTATTGAATGAGTCCATATATAGTAATTTTGGTGTGAAAAACAAATCACAACACTGTGTCTAACTTAGCTATCTCATTATAAGCTGACAAGTATTTTCGACCTGTCAGCCCTGTTATATCAACGTTTTTTGCTACACATCACTTTTTTGAGACGATTCAAGACTAAAGCCTTGAGGATCATTTTGTAAAGCAAGTGTTAATACCTCGTCAATCCACTTCACAGGATGAACCGAAAGATCAGCAATTACGTTTGCTGGGATTTCTTCTAAGTCACGTTCATTATCTTTTGGAATAATGACAGTTTTAATACCACCACGGTGAGCAGCTAGTAATTTTTCTTTTAAACCACCAATTGGCAGTACTTCACCACGTAATGTAATTTCACCTGTCATTGCAACATCAGAACGAACTGGATTGCCCGTTAAGCTTGATACAAGTGCAGTACACATACCAACACCAGCACTTGGACCATCTTTTGGTGTCGCGCCTTCTGGTACGTGAACATGAATATCACGTTTTTCATAAAAATCAGGATTAATACCTAATTTTTCAGCTCGAGTTCGAACCACCGTCATTGCCGCTTGAATTGACTCTTTCATAACGTCACCAAGAGAACCAGTATAAGCAAGTTTGCCTTTACCAATCATAGATTCCGCTTCAATCGTCAATAGATCACCACCGACCTCAGTCCATGCTAAACCAACAACCTGACCCACTCGATTTTCAGTGTCTGCTTTACCGTAATCACAACGTTGAACACCTAAGAAATCTTTTAGATTATCTTGATTAATCGTTACTTTTTTAATCGATTTATCAAGTAAGATTTGCTTCACTGCTTTACGACATAATTTAGAGATTTCTCTCTCTAAGCTACGTACACCAGCTTCTCTAGTGTAATAACGGATAATTCCCATAATGGCTGAATCATCGATTTGAATTTCATCTTCTTTAAGACCATTACGCTTTACTTGCTTCATCAATAAATGATTTTTAGCTATGTTTAGCTTTTCGTCTTCGGTATACCCAGATAAACGAATCACTTCCATACGGTCAAGCAATGGGCCTGGAATATTCATAGAATTCGATGTTGCAACAAACATGACATCAGATAAATCGTAATCAACTTCTAAATAATGGTCACTAAATGTGCTATTTTGCTCTGGATCCAACACCTCAAGAAGTGCAGAGGCTGGATCACCGCGCATATCAGAAGACATTTTATCAATTTCATCTAATAAGAAAAGTGGGTTTTTAACCTCAACTTTTGACATTTTTTGAATTAATTTACCAGGTAAAGAACCAATATACGTGCGTCTATGACCACGAATCTCAGCTTCGTCACGAACGCCACCAAGTGCCATTCGTGTATATTTACGCCCTGTCGCTCTCGCAATAGATTGCCCTAATGATGTTTTACCAACACCAGGAGGTCCAACTAAACAAAGAATCGGACCTTTAAGTTTAGTCACTCGACTTTGAACCGCTAAATACTCAAGAATACGTTCTTTAACACGTTCTAAGCCATAGTGGTCAGCGTTTAGGATCTCTTCTGCTTTAGCTAAGTCTTTTTTGACTTTAGAGCGCTTAAACCAAGGCACACCAACCATACAGTCAATGTAGCTACGAACCACGGTTGCTTCTGCTGACATCGGAGACATCATCTTTAGCTTCTGTAATTCTTGTTCCGCTTTTTCTTGCGCTTCTTTTGGCATTTTAGCGTCTGCAATTTTCTTTTGCAGAGCTTCAAATTCATCAGGAGCGTCATCTAAGTCGCCCAGTTCTTTTTGAATAGCTTTCATTTGCTCATTCAAATAGTACTCACGCTGACTCTTTTCCATTTGTTTTTTAACGCGGCCACGAATGCGTTTTTCAATTTGCAGAAGGTCTATTTCAGACTCCATCATGCCCATCAAAAACTCTAAACGAGCGATCACATCAATCAACTCTAACACTTCTTGCTTATCAGCAAGCTTTAGTGGCATATGAGCAGCAATGGTATCGGCTAAACGCGCGGCATCTTCAATACCACTCAAAGAAGTCAGAACTTCTGGTGGGATCTTTTTATTCAGTTTGATAAAACCATCGAATTGATTAATTGCAGAACGCATAATCACTTCTTGTTCAGCATCATCAATTTCAGGGGTAACTAAAAATTCGGCATCCGCAGTAAAAAAATCTGCTTCTAAAAATTGATGTATTTTTGCACGCTGCTGACCTTCAACTAATACCTTTACAGTACCATCAGGCAACTTCAATAGTTGCAAAATAGTCGCGATAGTACCAACACTGTGCAGGTCATCTAGTTGCGGCTCTTCTTTAGCGGCTTCTTTTTGTGCCACAAGCAAGACTTGTTTGTTCTGCTCCATTGCAGCTTCTAAGCAACGGATGGATTTTTCACGGCCCACAAATAGTGGAATAACCATATGCGGATACACCACTACATCTCGTAATGGCAGAACTGGTATCTCAATGCGCTCGGAACGCTCCAGGTTCATATTCTTCTCTCTCTCCGTCAGTATCTATAGAAATAATATGGGGGCAAGTAGCTAAGATTCAACATTATTTTAAATTAAAAAATAAAAAAGGAGGCCAATGCCTCCTTTTTGTCTGTTTATTAGCTAAATTACACTATTCTGCAGATATTGCTTTCGTTTCTGTATTTTCAAACATCAACAATGGTTCTGACTCACCGTTAATTACAGACTCGTCGATAACTACTTTAGAAACACCTTCTTTAGATGGTAATTCATACATAGTATCTAATAATATCGCTTCTAAAATTGAACGAAGACCACGAGCACCTGTTTTACGGCTCATTGCTTTTTTAGCAATTGCTCTCAAAGCATCTTCACGAAATTCTAATTCAGCACCTTCCAAATCAAATAACGCAGCATATTGCTTAGTTAATGCATTCTTAGGTTGACTTAAAATTTGGATCAACGCTTCTTCATCTAATTCAGTTAATGTCGTGGTTACTGGTAAACGACCAATAAACTCTGGAATTAAACCGAATTTAATTAAATCTTCAGGCTCAATTTGCTTCAATAAGTCACCGACGGTTGCTTTGTCATCTTTAGAACGAACATCAGCAGCAAAGCCAATACCCGTGCCAATTGCAACTCGTTGTTCAATTACTTTATCTAAGCCTGCAAACGCACCGCCACAAATAAATAAAATCTTAGAAGTATCTACTTGTAAGAATTCTTGTTGTGGATGTTTACGTCCACCTTGAGGTGGTACTGATGCAATTGTACCTTCAATCAATTTCAATAATGCTTGCTGAACACCTTCACCAGAGACATCACGTGTGATCGATGGGTTTTCAGACTTACGAGAAATTTTGTCAATTTCATCGATATATACAATGCCACGTTCCGCTTTTGCTGGATCGTAATCGCATTTTTGTAGCAGCTTTTGAATGATGTTTTCTACATCTTCACCTACATAGCCGGCTTCTGTTAATGTGGTTGCATCCGCCATAGTAAACGGAACATCCAAGAAACGAGCTAGCGTTTCAGCAAGTAATGTTTTACCACTACCTGTTGGTCCGATAAGTAGAATATTACTCTTACCAAGCTCAACGCCATCTTTTGTAGTATCGCCATTACGTAAACGCTTGTAGTGATTGTATACCGCTACCGCTAATACTTTTTTAGCATGTTCTTGACCAATAACGTACTCATCTAGATGACCACGAATATTTTGCGGTGTTGGTAGTTCTTCACTGCTCTCTTTTGGAGACAGAGTATTATCTTTTAGCTCTTCGCGAATAATGTCGTTACATAAATCAACACACTCATCACAAACATAAACAGAAGGACCTGCAATTAGTTTACGAACTTCATGCTGGCTTTTTCCGCAAAAAGAGCAATATAGTAACTTTCCACTATTTTCGTCTTTACGCTTGTCTGTCATTTGCTAACCTCTTAAACGTTGCCTTTATGCTGTAAGTCTATACCAACTTACCTTCTTTGCTGTAAACGTTACTGCTTTTTTATTAATTAGTCACGCTTATTTAGCACAGCATCTACAAGACCATATTTCACTGCATCATCTGCAGCCATGAAGTTATCACGATCTGTATCTTTTTCGATCACTTCTAATGGTTGGCCTGTATGCTCAGCAAGTAATGTATTCAATTTCTTTTTAATCGTTAAGATTTCTTGCGCATGAATTTGAATATCAGATGCTTGGCCTTGGAAACCACCAAGTGGTTGGTGAATCATCACACGAGAATTAGGTAATACATAACGTTTACCTGGTGCGCCACCTGCAAGTAAGAAAGCACCCATAGAACATGCTTGACCCATACATACCGTACTTACATTTGGCTTAATGAACTGCATGGTGTCATAGATAGACATACCTGCAGTAACTGAGCCGCCTGGAGAGTTAATATATAGGAAGATATCCTTATCAGGGTTTTCAGACTCAAGGAAAAGCAACTGTGCCACAACTAGGTTGGCCATGTGATCTTCAACTTGACCTGTTAAAAAGATAACACGCTCTTTTAACAGACGGGAATAAATATCATACGAACGCTCACCACGTGAAGTTTGTTCAACAACCATAGGAACAAGTGCATCCATAATAGAAGGCATTGCATTGTTTTCTTGATAGCTCATAACCGTATCCCTTATAAAATAAATGGTCCGAATGACGCTTCATTCGAACCATTATTAGCAGATCTTTTGAAACTAAGTCAACTACTTAATTAATTTTAAATTAAGCTGGTTGTTGATTCATTAGTTCGTTAAAGCCAACCGCTTTTTCAGAAACTTGCGCTTTAGCTAAGATAGCATCAATCGCTTGTTCTTCTAGAGCAACATTACGCATGTTGTTCATCATTTGTTCGTTGCCTTCGTAGTAAGCAACAACTTCAGTTGGATCTTCGTAAGCAGAAGCCATTTCGTTGATAAGTGCTTTTACTTTCTCATCGTCAGCTTTTAGTTCTTCAGTTTTGATTACTTCACCAAGAAGAAGACCTACAACTACACGACGCTTAGCTTGTTCTTCGAACAATTCACGTGGAAGCTCAGGAGCTGAATCAGCGTTGCCGCCAAAACGTTGAACTGCTTGTTGACGTAAAACTTGAACTTCTTGATCGATAAGAGCAGAAGGTACGTCAATGTTGTTTTGTTCAACTAGGCCATTGATTGCTTGTTCTTTGATCTTGTTTTTAACTGTTTGAGCTAATTCACGCTCCATGTTCTTACGAACTTCAGCTTTAAGACCTTCAACGCCGCCTTGAGCACCAAACTTAGTTACGAACTCATCGTTCATTTCTGGAAGTTCACGAGCTTCAACTTTAACTACTGTAATAGCAAATTCTGCAGCTTTACCTTTTAGGTTTTCAGCGTGGTAATCTTCAGGGAAGTTAACATTGATAGTTAGTTCGTCGCCTGCTTTCTTACCTTTGATACCGTCTTCGAAACCAGGGATCATACGACCTTGGCCCATTTCTAGAGGGAAGTTATCTGCTTTTCCGCCTTCAAATAGCTCACCATCGATAGAACCAACAAAGTTGATTGTAGCGCGAGTGCCATCTTCAGCCGCAACGTCAGCATCTGACCAAGTAGCTTGTTGCTTACGTAACGTTTCTAGCATTTCTGCTACGTCTTCGTCTTTAACTTCAACTTGTGGTTTCTCAACAACAACTTTGTCTAGACCTTGAAGTGTTACTTCTGGGTAGATTTCAAATGTTGCAGTGAATACTAAATCTTGGCCTTCAGCAAATTCAACTGGTGCAAATGTTGGAGCGCCTGCTGGGTTGATTTTGTCTTTAACGATCGCTTCAATGAAGTGACGTTGCATAACTTCACCCATTTTATCGTGACGAACAGCACTGCCGTACATTTTAGCAACCATCTTCATTGGAACTTTACCTTTACGGAAGCCATCAAAACGACGATTTTTAGCGATGTTACGAAGCTCTGCATTTACAGCATCTTCAATGTTTGCAGCAGGAACAGTAATAGTTAGAACGCGCTCTAGGCCTTCTTTAGTTTCAACGGTAACTTGCATGTTTATATAAACCTCAAAATCGACTCAGGTTCTCTGAGTTTGCGACAAAAAATACGTGTCGCATCCTTGCGTTACAGGCCTAATAAAATAGAAACCGTAACCCCTATGATTCGTGATACCAAACTTGGGTATCTTTCTTCTATCTGCTTATCTTAATAATAAGTAGATCGCGTATTTCATTGAATAAAATACGACATTTAGCCAAGTGGCAAAATAAGACGCGATATTGTAGCGATCTGACCCATCTATGTCGAGGCTCACTACACACGTAGATAATCTTTAATAAGAAATTGGGCAATGAGTAGTATTTTTCAACCCTTTTAAACGCTTTTTTTTCTAAAAAACGAGGTTAACTACGTGAAATCTTACTACTGACAATAGCTGCCATCATCTCAATATGTAATTCATCGTCATTTAAACAAGGAATAAAGGTGTATTTTTCACCACCAGCTGTCATATAAATTTCTTTACACTCTTCAGACAACTCTTCAAGTGTTTCTAAACAATCAACAGAAAACGCAGGGCTAATAATATCTAATGATTTTATCCCTTTTGGCGCCAGTTCTTTTAATGTTTCAGAAGTATAGGGTTGCAACCATGCTTCTCGACCAAAACGCGACTGATAACTCATGCCAATTTGTTCTGAGTTTAAGCCAAGCTCTTCAGCAAGTAATTCTGTCGTACGTATACAATGTTCAGCATAAATATCCCCATTATCAACGAAACGCTGTGGGATACCATGATAAGAACATAACACATAATCCCCTTTTCCTTTTTCTTTCCAAGAAAGGCGGATCGACTCTGCAAGTGCTTTTATATAAAGTGGGTGATCGTGGTAATTATGAACCATCGTAAAATTAGGCAACACCGACGTTGTTTTATATTGCTTACCGATTTGGTCAAAAACAGCCGCCGTTGTTGTTCTAGAATATTGTGGATATAACGGTAAAATGATTATCTCATCACAACCCTGCTCTTCTAATAACTCAATTCCAGACTTAATCGCAGGTTGACCGTAAGTCATGCCCAAAGCGACAGGAAGAGAAAGACGATCTTGTAATGCGCTCACTTGACGTTGTGAATAAACCATTAATGGTGAACCGTCTTCCATCCAAACACTCTGGTATAGCTTTGCAACTTTAGGAGCTCTAATCGGTAGAATCACCCCATGAAGCAAAGGGCACCAAATAAAACGGTTCATATCAACAACTCTCTTATCATGTAAGAATTCTGATAAAAACGTTTTTATTGCCGCTGCTGTTGGCGCCGTAGGTGTACCTAGGTTAACTAATAGCACCCCTGCTTTTTTATTATTCACTGTTATTATCCATTATTGTCTATAAAAAAAGGCGACCAATAAGGCCGCCTTCAATATAACAATAAATGATGACTTAGGTAAGATTACGAAAGTGCTTTTTCGATCTCAGCACTCACTTCTGTTACTAATTTAGTACCATCAAATTTAAGATATTCTGTTTTACCTGCTTCTGCTTCTTTAGTGTAATAAGCAATCAGCGGTGCAGTTTGCTCATGGTAAACACCTAAACGAGCAAGAACTGTTTCTGGTTTATCATCTTCACGAATAACAAGCGGTTCGCCAGTTACATCATCTTGTCCTTCAACCTTAGATGGGTTGAACGTAACATGATAAGTACGACCAGAAGGAAGATGAGCACGACGACCAGACATACGCTCAACAATCACTTCGTCAGCAACGTCAAACTCAAGAACGTAATCGATTGATACGCCATTTTCTTTTAGGCCATCTGCTTGAGGGATCGTACGAGGGAAACCATCTAATAGGAAACCTTTAGCGCAATCTTCTTGAGCAATACGCTCTTTAACAAGACCAAGAATGATCTCATCAGAGACAAGTTGACCCGCATCAATTACTGATTTCGCTTGTTTGCCCATTTCAGTGCCCGCTTTAATCGCTGCACGTAGCATGTCACCTGTAGATATTTGTGGAATACCAAATTTATCCATGATGAACTGAGCTTGAGTACCTTTACCCGCACCTGGTGCACCTAAAAGGATGATACGCATTGTTTTCCCCTTAAAAATTTATTTCGGAATTTATACCAAACCTTACAAACTAAAAATACGCACGGCATTTCAATTTATAAATTTAGGTATAAGTTTTATTTCTAAAAATAAGCCGTGAAAGATACACGGAACTGAGAACGCTATCAAGTTTGAGATGAAAATAGCAAAACCGAACCGAGTAAGAATGTAACTAATCCCAATAAAAAACAATGAGACCTTAGTGCACTATTGTCACTCAAGATCTCATTAATTTTACTATTTACGGTTATATCTCAATTACTTTGATAATAACTGATTCATTGCACTTAGAAATTGTGATGGATCATCTAAAGAGCCGCGCTCTGCTAGCATCGCTTGACCAAGTAGCATTTCAACCCAACGGCCAAATGCTTCTTCATCCGCTTCATCTGCCATTTGCTTAATCAGGGCATGCTCAGGGTTAATTTCAAAAATGTACTTCACTTCTGGCGCCGCTTGACCAGCCGCTTCTAAAAGTTTCGCCATTTGTGTACCCATTTCAAAATCATCGGTAACAACAACGGCTGGCGTAGTCGCTAATTTAAACGTAGTACGAACCTCTTTAACACGATCACCTAAGTAAGCTTTTGTACGTTCAACTACTGACTTAAATTCTTCTGCTGTTTCTTTTTGTTTTTCTTTTTCCGCTTCGTTTTCAAATTTGCTTAAATCCAAACCAGCTTTGGTAATTGATTGGAATTGTTTGCCATCAAATTCAGTTAAGTAGCTCATTAGCCACTCATCGATGCGGTCATACATTAAGACAACTTCAATGCCTTTTGCTTTGAATTGCTCTAAGTGTGGGCTATTTTTCGCAGCCGCATAGCTATCAGATGTTAGGTAGAAAATCTTATCTTGATCTTCTTTCATGCGCTCAACATAACTCGCAAGGCTAATCGCTTGTTCTGAGCTGTCTTTATCAGTAGAAGCAAAACGTAGTAGGCCTGCAATTTTATCTTTATTGGCGAAATCTTCAGCCAAACCTTCTTTTAATACTTGCCCAAACTCTTTCCAAAAAGATAAATATTTATCATTATCTTTTTTAGCTATCTTCTCAAGCATACTTAATACACGTTTTGTACACGCACCACGTAATGATTGAGTCACTTTGTTGTCTTGAAGTATTTCGCGAGAAACATTCAGAGGCAAATCATTCGAGTCGATTAATCCTTTAACAAAACGTAGGTAACTCGGCATGAACTGCTCAGCATCATCCATAACAAACACGCGTTGAACATAAAGTTTCAGACCACTTTTATGATCACGATTCATCATATCAAACGGAGCTTTAGCTGGAATATACAATAAGCTAGTGTAGTCGTTTTTGCCTTCTACTTTATTGTGGCTCCACGTCAATGGATCAGCAAAGTCATGAGATACATGCTTATAAAACTCTTGGTATTCTGCGTCTTCAATTTCTGATTTATTACGAGTCCAAAGCGCTTGAGCTTTATTTACTTGCTCCCACTTACCTTCAGTCTCTTTTCCTTCTTCGTCTTTTTCAACAGTCCAAATAGAAACCGGGATGCCGATGTGATCTGAATATTTACCAATCACTTCTTTTAGACGCCACTCACTTAAGAACTCTTTACCTTCATCACGCATGTGAAGAATAATGTCGGTCCCACGAGATTCTTTAGTCACGTCTTCTATTGTGTAATCGCCTTCGCCTTCAGAGTGCCATTGCACAGCCTGATCTTTTGCTGCACCAGCAACACGAGTACGAACCGTTACCGCATCTGCGACAATAAATGCAGAGTAGAAACCAACGCCAAACTGACCGATAAGTTGAGAATCTTTACTTTGATCTTCTGACAATTTTGAGAAGAAATCAGCCGTACCAGATTTCGCGATCGTGCCCAAATGTTCAATAACATCTTCACGACCCATACCAATACCATTATCTGAAATGGTCAGAGTATTTGCTTCAACATTAAACGAAATTTTCACACCTAAATCTGCATTTCCTTCGTATAAATCGCCGTTTGATAACGCTTTAAAACGTAATTTATCTGAAGCATCTGATGCGTTTGAAATAAGCTCACGTAAAAATATTTCTTTATTTGAATATAAAGAATGAATCATTAGATGAAGTAGTTGTTTAACTTCTGACTGAAAGCCGCGTGTTTCTTTGTTATTAATAGTTTGTTCGCTCATCTATAAAACTCCAAAAAAGGATAATGTTTATTAACTTGATAAAGTAATAAGGGCATAAAATATCAATTCAAGGTAAACCAATGTAAAAAACGGTGTTTTTTTGCTTTTTTTATACTATAAAATGCGTAATGATAAGTTTTGACATAAAATAGACATTCTAAAAATGATACTTGGATATCATTATCGAGAATCACACTACTGAGTTAACAACCAATGAATATAGAAAATAAAAAAATCATTATTGGCAACCGGTTCCTATTCGATCCAAACGATAATAGTCTCATCGATACATTAAATGATGATGAAATCCTTCGCTTGGGTGGCAATGAAAGCCGAGTTTTAAGCCTACTTATTCAAGAACCAGGGAAGGTTGTTAGTCGTCACGAATTACATGAATATGTATGGAGAGATCAAGGTTTTGAAGTAGATGATTCAAGCCTAACACAAGCTATTTCTACGTTAAGAAAAATGCTACAAGATCCAACAAAACTGCCTTTATACGTAAAGACAGTGCCTAAACGTGGATATCAATTCATTTCAACAGCAATACCTCAAGCGACGTCAGAAACAGAAGAAAGTAATCCCTTTGAAAGCGAGCTTCAACAAAGTGAAGTTTTAATCGTTGAGGAATCGATTACGTCAAATGAACCAGCGCCTATTACAGCTGAACATTCTGACAAAAAAGCATCTGTAGACTCTGATGTTGTAGTGGTAAAACCTCAAGCACACTTATCTTTATTAGGTACTATTACCTTAATTTTTGCTTTTATATTGCCGATTATTGCTTACATCAACCATACACCAAAATCAGACGCATTCGTTCAAATCGCGAGTTATGATAATACGCCGGTATTGATTCCAGTAAATCACCCAAATATAGACCAATGGAAGCCATTAATTGAACGATGTATTGTGTCGTATAACTCGAAGCATACTGACTTGTTAAAGCCGATTGAAGTCATTGCAACGGGTGGTAAGCCAAACCAAATCACCCTTAACTATATTCATAGTAGTGAATACAGCGATCAGAGTATTAGTGTTCGTTTAATGATAAATCAGAAAGAGGTGGATAATATATGTGGTTAAACAAAGAGCAGATGCCTCTCATAAAGCGCTTCTTTCCTCTTGCGTTACTTTTACTCTCTATTTTAGGCAGTGCTTGGTTTTATTGGGCAAGTGACAGTAAAGTGGAACAATTACTGACCTCTAAAGAATGGCAAAGTATGAGAACCATTCGTATTGATACTAACTACGAAGACATGGGGCCTCTCAAACGAGCGGATATTCGCTCTAATGTCGTTTATCTTCCAAATAAGACTTACTCTAAATCATCAAACCTCACGCTTTTCAGTCCATCTGATGATAAGCAACAACCATTGACGATAAATGTCATGGAGACAGGGAATTGGGATTACAGCGGTGACTATTTATTGATTGATCCTACTGAATTTAAAGATGTTACTTCAAACGATAATAAAGAGTTCACAGGTTCTCAAAAAGAACTCATTATGCGTGTATTTAGAATGGACGCACAGCAAAGTAAACGTGTTGATGTACTAAATGATAAGACATTATTGCTTACTAGCTTAAATTACGGCTCAGATATTCTGTTCTCTCATTAAGTAAGTTTGCTTAGCGTATAAAAAAAGAAGCCCTCATTGGCTTCTTTTTTTATATCAAGGACTTAAGACGACAAATCGATTGAATTCAATGTATTGCCATCAAAATCATAAACAGATAACGTCAACTCATCCAATAAACCATAACTAGGCTTTTTTCCTACAATGCGCGGAAAAGTCGTTGAACCAGGGTTAAAAATAATGTGTTCACCCTGCCACTCAGCAACCGTTATATGTGTATGCCCATGAGCAATAATGTCGCCTTTTCTCAGAAGAGGACGTTTTTCTGCATTATAAATATGCCCATGAGTTAAAAATATTTTTTGTCCCGTTGGTAACAACACAATATGGTAGTCGGCCATGATAGGAAACGATAACAGCATTTGATCGACCTCACTGTCACAATTCCCTCTTACTGCAATGATAGACTCGGCATGTTCATTTAATAATTCGGCCACTGCAATTGGATTATGCCCTTCAGGCAATGGATTTCTTGGCCCAAAATTAATTAAATCACCCAGTAAAATTAAATGTTCAGCTTTAGAAGCCAAAAAAAGCTCAATAATGCGCTGAGTCGCCGGTAAAGAGCCATGTAGATCAGAAGCAAAAAATAATTTCACGTGGTGTCCTAGATTAATAATACACATAAATAACGAGATTAATTATAAAGGAAAATTACATGAAAGTTGCCAATCAATAAACTCGATTTATACTTAGACTATTGGATGTTCGAAATATCTTGCAGGAAACGAGATGAAAATACTAATTACAGGCAGTACCGGGTTAATAGGAAAAAAATTATTAGACCATTTAAAAGGTCATCATTTAGTCTTACTTACTCGTAATATAAAAAAAGCACAAACAGCATTAAATCATTTAGCATTACCTCATGCTGATTTCATTTCTGATCTGTCTACGCTTTCTCATTTAAATGATTTTGATGCCATCATCAATTTGGCGGGGGAACCCATTGCCGATAAAAAATGGACCAACAAACAAAAAAGAACCATTTTAAATAGCCGTTGTGAGCTAACCCATGCATTAACTCAATTGTGTTTGGCGTCTTCAACACCACCTCGTTGTTTTATTTCTGGCTCTGCGGTGGGTTATTATTCTGATCAAGGAAGCAACGACATTGATGAATCAACCGTTATCTCTAGTAATGATTTCGCTCATCGTGTTTGTAAAGAATGGGAAGACGTTGCCTTAAAAGCAAACAATGAAGATACACGGGTCTGTATACTCAGAACAGGCGTTGTTTTATCAACATCAGGCGGAGCTCTTAAGAAAATGCTTTTTCCTTATCAATGTGGTGTTGGCGGCCCAATAGGTAAAGGCGCACAATATATGTCATGGATTCATATCGATGATATGGTTTATGCAATCTTATTTCTATTAGAGCACGAGAAAAGTCAGGGTATTTATAACCTCACTGCCCCACACCCTGTCACTAATAAAGAGTTTAGCCAAACGCTCGCAAGTACATTAAAACGACCACATTTATTAGTAACACCAACGTTAGTGATAAAAATTCTTTTAGGAGAAGCTTCTGTACTTCTTACGGATAGTCAACGGATTAGACCTAAACGACTCGTAAACGAAGGATTTAAGTTCCGTTACTCTAGGATTGAATCAGCATTAAAGCATCTTTTAGACTAAACCATTACCATTCCTCTCATTGCAATATCGTCATTTTGGCGTCATTATTTTCTTTCTTAGTTTGGTTTTTATCGACTTACATGGGTAGTTACGTCAGTAATTATCCATTCATGCAAAGGAAGCAATGAATGCAACGCGCTATTTTTATCACTGGTTGTTCAACTGGCATTGGTTACACCACAGCTCATCAGCTCTCAAAACATGGTTTTCATGTCATTGCTTCATGCCGTAAAAAAGAAGACGTTTTACGATTGCAAAATGAAGGATTAACGTGCTTACACTTAGATTATTCGGACTCAGAGAGCATTTCTCTGGCGGTCAGCGAGTTATTAACACTTACTGATGGAAAGTTGTACGCTTTATTCAATAATGGCGCGTATGGACAAGCGGGTGCACTGGAAGATCTGCCTAGAGAGGCACTAAAAGAGCAGTTTGAAGCAAACTTCTTTGGTTGGCATCAGTTAGTAATAGAGTTACTACCAATAATGAGAAAGCAAGGCTATGGAAGGATCATACAAAACAGCTCAGTACTTGGCATTGTGGCGATGAAATTCCGTGGTGCATACAATTCTTCAAAATTCGCAATTGAAGGTTGGAGCGATACATTACGTTTAGAGTTAATGCAGACTAATATTCAGATCAGTTTAATTGAACCCGGTCCTATCGAAACAAACTTTAGACCTAATGCATTGAAAGCATTTAAAAAATGGGTAACTATCGAGAATAGTCCACATAAAGAAAAATACCTCATGCAACAACAGCGATTAGAGAAAGAAACCTCCGGAAGTGCCTTTGTACTCCCTCCTGAATCCATTATGTCACCGCTGCTTCATGCACTTAATAGCAAAAAACCTAAAGCACGATATAGAGTTACCTTTCCTACTCATTTATTTGCAATATTAAAACGAATATTACCAACTAAGTGGTTAGATATGATCTTAAATAAGAGTGACTAATGTCATATTTTAAGTTTGTTTCAACCAAATAGAGAAGAAATATAAAAAAAGAACAATAATGTAATATTAGTGTCACATTGCAAGATTATATTTATTCCTATCCAGTCGTTAGTGTTTTTTCGGGGGGAATATGACGCTAGGAAAAATCAACTGGATCTGTGTGAGTGTATCCGTTGCGGTATTCATACTGATCTAACTGTTACTTTCGCTTACGATAGACAAGCCATTATG
>NZ_CAWPRC010000182.1:0-18881 GCF_963890165.1 Aliivibrio sp. SR45-2
AGATGTTTACTTTAAGACTATTTTAGAAAACAGCCTAACTGCATGGCGTAAAGTTGCTTCTAAATCCATGGAAGTGGGAATCCCAATGCCTTGTATGACATCGGCATTAACGTTCTTAGATGGCTATACAACAGCCCGCTTACCAGCTAACTTGCTGCAAGCACAGCGTGATTATTTTGGTGCTCATACTTATGAACGCTTAGATAAACCAAGAGGCGAGTTCTTCCATACTAATTGGACTGGTAAAGGTGGCGATGTTTCGTCAACAACTTATAACTCTTAGTCTGTATTATGTATAAATGAAAAAGCCCTTAACTTGTGATGAGTTAAGGGCTTTTTTTTAATAGAGGCGTTTTCGGTATTTTTTAATAAAATAGCTACTTAAAAAACTGCCGATAGCAAGAGCGAGAGTAATTACTGGTGCGGCCATTAATACCATTGTTACGATTTTTGAAATGCGTTCAGGTAAGAAAGATAATGAATATCCAAAGCCTGTTAGCAGTAAAATCCAAATGATGGCACTAATCCACGCAAAATAATGAAAGCGTCGTACTTGCTTCATTCGTAAGCCCATCATTAATGGAAGCAGAGGGCGAACAACCGGAATAAAGCGCGCAACAAATAATGCTAATAATCCGTGTTTTGATAATAAATTATCAACGGTTTGTAGTCGGTTTTTTGGCACTGCGTTTATCCATGTTTGAATCATTGGAAACTTATGCAACCAACGACCTTGAATAAAAGCCAATTGACTGCCAATGGCTGCTGCCATGATAAGTCCAGTGACGATGACAGGGTAGCTAATTACATTTGCTGCAGCAAGAGATCCTGCAAGGATGACGACACTATCACAAGGGAGTGGGGCTGCAGGGATAAATGCGCTTTCTAGCCAAATGAATAAAATAAGGCAGAAGTAAATCATTGCAGCACTACTTGGATTTTGTAGTATTGCAAAATCTTGTTGCCAAAGGGCGGTTAAAATAGAAAGAAATGAATCAAACATCGCCATTCTCCAGACGAAATTCAAGTAGTTAGCTTGTTGGGTAAGAAAGATCGAGAGTAAGGTAAGTGGTTGATAAAGTCACTATAAATTTTCACTGTCATAAAAAGTTCATATATCTAATTTGAGTTATGATTAAGAGGAGGATTTATTCTGCTCGATATGAAAGTAAAGAGGGGGGGCTGAGTAATAAATAAAAAGGCTGAATGAGAAAATCATTCAGCCTTTCTTGTAAGCACATTATAGTGCGAATATTTTAATTACGTTGTAACTTAACCAATAAAGCTAATGTAAGTTTGTAGAATAATTAAGTTCACTATATCAATAAAGAAAGCGCCAACAATTGGAACCACCATAAAGGCTTGAGGGGAAGGGCCGAATCGAGACACTAATGATCCCATATTCATAACCGCTGTTGGTGTTGCTCCTAATCCAAAGCCACAATGGCCACCAGCCATAACAGCGGCGTCATAGTTTGACCCCATGACTCTGAAAGTGACAAAGTAAGAGAAGAAAGCAAGAACAACGGTTTGAACTGATAAAATAATAAGAAGTGGAATCGCAAGATCAAAGATGTTCCACAATTTTAAACTCATTAATGCCATTGCTAAGAACAGAGCCAACGAAACAGTTCCTAGGATATCAACGGTTTCAGTATCAATCTTATGGATTTTTGTTACTTCAGTAATATTAGTGATGAAAACACCAATAAATAAAGCGTAAACAAAATCAGGGATTTTAAGCCAAGCAATATCAAAGCTGCCTACAAAATCACTTAAATGGCCGGCACCTACAACACAAATGAGTAGAATGAATAAGGTTTCGGTCACTTTTTTTGCGGTCACTTTTTCTTCTTCTCGTTCATTGTAAGTGACGAGTTCAGGAAAGCGGGTATGGGTATCCACACCGGTGCCATATTCTGATTCTAATTTATGTTTATGAATCAATTTTTGTGCAATCGGGCTACCGATTAAGCCACCCATGACCAAACCAAAGGTCGCAGATGCCATTGCTAGCTCTAGCGTGTTTAGATGATAAGTTTCAGCAAACGTTTGGGACCAAGCAGCCCCCGTACCGTGACCACCAGATAACGTGATCGAACCAGCAATAAGACCCATTAATGGATTTAAGCCCATAGCACTTGCTAAGCTAACACCAACTGCATTTTGAATAATGATATAGAAAGAGGCAACAGCAAGGAATAAGAATACCTTTGTTCCGCCTTTTATCAGTTGTGTATAGTTCGCTGCTAAACCGACAGTACTGAAGAACATCAACATGAATGTACTTTGTAGCGGCAATGAAAACTCAAGATTAATCCCTTGAAAATGCAAAGCGGTAATAGCAAAAGCGACGATTAATCCGCCAACAATGGGTTCTGGAATGTTGTATTTCTTAAAAAACACAACTTTAGAGTTGATTAGATGGCCTAGAAAAAGTACGGCGATGGCAATTAAAAAAGATTCTAGTGCGCCGATAGATAGAGTGTTTGTCATAGTACCTCGAAGTTCAAATATCAAACCAATAGGCTGTCCTAGTAATACGAAAGTACGAGAATAAATTAAAAATTTATGTATTTAAATTCACTTACTGGATTGATATTGTTTAATTTCAGGAGCGGATAGTAGCACTTTTTTGCTGTGGTTTGGGTTGCCTTAATGTAAAAAATATAAGAATACTGTTAAGGGCTGATGAAATTAGGTGTATATACTTGATTATTCATCATAAAAAAGAACAATACTGCCACCACGAAGAGCACTCCCGACATTAAAAGTAAACCCAATGCCTACATTATCTACTAAATCGATCCATTTACGCGTATCGATTAACCATGCAATATTGAACTCATAGTAATAATCGGTTCCGAGTGGCTTATTTACATCGCCGCCAAGATCAACACGTTTGGCTTTTAGGTACAATACTTGAGCAAACTGGTTCCATCTGGTCATGTTGTAACGTAATTGTACGCTATTTACAAAACGCCACACCTCAGGATGAACCTCTGAGCTGTAGTTTGATGAACCACCAAAACCTTGTCCGTTAGCATAATGATAACTGTTGTTAAAACGCCATTCTCCCCATGGCGCGACTTTTTTATATTCGAAGCTCATTTTAGGTTCAATCATAAATACATTCGTGGATACGTTATAAAAGATACCATCTAAAGCGGGAGAAAACTTTTGACTGTACACACTATTGTAGCTGTGTGAATTACGGTAATGCATCAAGTGTAGTGCAGTACCAAATGAGATGGTCCAATTTTCTGCAAAAATATAATTTTGAGCGTATTCGGAATACAGTCCGAACACTTCATCAACATCTGAATCAGGGATCGCTTTATTTTGAAACTTGACATCAATGTCCGTATTGACGTAAGAGGCTCTTACCGTTATCTCATGAGACCATAAAGAATCTGCATCATCATTTAATGTGAAGGTGTACGGCAACGAATAAACCGTCATTTGATTTCGTAATTGAACGGAGTCTGAACTTCCTAATCCGTTATCTGGATTTTCATCTTTAGAAATATATCGATTGGGATTAAAATCTGCAATCCCAAAGGTGATCATGTTGCTGTCGGAGAGAACAAGAGCCGTGGCAAAAGACTCTTCAAACTGTTGTGCAGGCGTGAATTCACGAGCTGAGGCTTTATTTATTGTTTGAATAAACAGAAAAGCAATAAGTAAAGAAAATAGGCCTCGCGTCATTCGTGTACCCTTTAAAAAATCATCTCTATAATTTAGTCTAAAATAATGCTTTATTCCACTAAAAATCAGAGTGTTATTCCCTATTTTCCTAAAACTGATAAGACAATGTATAAATAAAAAAGCACGCCATTACATTTGCGTAAAGTAGCGTGCTTTAAGGTGACGTATTTATAACCTATTGCTTATTTTATAAAACCACCAGTTTGATGGGTCCATAATTGGGCATAAATACCGCCGAACTCAACGAGTTCTTTATGAGTTCCTTGCTCAACAACTTGACCTTGGTCCATGACAATTAAGCGATCCATTGCGGCAATCGTTGATAGACGATGAGCAATAGCAATAACGGTTTTTCCTTCCATTAATTCATCTAGGCTGTCTTGAATAGCAGATTCTACTTCAGAATCAAGTGCAGAGGTTGCCTCATCTAAAATCAATAGAGGGGCATCTTTTAACAACACGCGAGATATAGCAACTCGTTGGCGTTGACCACCAGAGAGTTTCACACCTCGTTCACCAACTTGTGCATCATAGCCAGTACTGCCATAAGAATCCGTTAAGGTTTCTATAAACTCATGAGCTTGTGCTTGTCTGGTTGCTGCAAACAACTCTTCATCAGACGCATCAGGACGACCATATTTGATATTGTCACGAATAGAGCGATGAAGTAGGGAAGTATCTTGGCTCACCATGCCTATCTGACTACGTAGTGAATCTTGAGAAACATCGCGAATATCATGGCCATCAATAGAGATAGACCCTGATTCAATATCATGGAAACGAAGTAGCAAGTTCACTAATGTTGATTTACCCGCACCAGAACGTCCCACCAACCCTATTTTCTCTCCTGGTTTGATATCAAGGTTTAGATTATTGATGACTCCCTTGTTCTCGCCATAATGGAAGTTAACATTCTTAAATTGAATATTTCCATGCTTAACAGAAAGCTCTGTAGCGTCAGGTTTATCATTGATGGTAATTGGTTTGGATAAGGTATTCATTCCATCAGTCACTGTGCCTAGGTTTTCAAATAGGGAGCTTATTTCCCACATGATCCAATGAGACATACCATTGATACGTAACGCTAAACTGATCGCAATCGCGATAGCACCAACAGATAGTTCATTATCAATCCACAGCATGATAGAAACCGCGGTAATTGAGAAGACTAATAAGTAGTTAATGATCTCTACAGAGATATTAATGCCAGTAGCTAAGCGCATTTGTTTATGAACAGTCACTAAGAAATCGTCCATGCCTTCTTTCGCGTATTCAGTTTCGCGCTTACTATGACTGAACAATTTGATCGTATTGATGTTGGTGTAACTGTCAACAATGCGTCCTGTCATTGTAGAACGAGCATCGGCCTGCTTCTCTGAAACAGCTTTCATTCTCGGGACAAAGTAAAACTGAATCGCAATGTATGCCGCAAGCCAAATAAGCATAGGCAGCATAAGACGCCAATCTGCCTTTCCTACCATCACAATCATGGAGGTAAAATAAACAGAAATATAGATAAGCACATCAAGTAGCTTCATTACGGTTTCACGGACCGATAATGAGGTTTGCATGACCTTTGTTGCAATACGACCAGCAAAATCATCTGAATAAAAAGAAACACTTTGTTTTAAAAGGTATCGATGCGCTTGCCAGCGAATAGCCATTGGATAATTACCCAATAACGTTTGATGTGTAATTAATGAATGAATCAAGATTAAAATTGGCATCCCAATAACAACAAGAATACCTAACCACATTAAGGTTTGTCCTTCCTGTGCTAAAAAGGTGTCTCTGTTATGAGTGGATAGCCAATCAACTAATTGCCCCATAAACCCAAAAAGAGACACTTCAACCATGGCGATGATAGCACTAAGTACTGACATGCCGATTAAAGGAACTCCGAACCCTTTGGTGTAATGGCGACAAAAAGCATACAACCCTTTTGGTGGTTGTTCTGGTTCTTGTTCTGGGAAAGCGGTAGTGATCCGCTCAAAGAATTTAAACATACTTTAAGCCTATAATTATAAAGAAATTGTTTGTTTAATTTAATGAATAATTAAATCAGGAATACGTGTGCAGATTTTGATTTCTACATGCCGTTAACATAACCTAAATAGCGTATTTATGTAATCAATTTTGTAAATTAAATCAACGTGTTTAGATAAATAAGTGGTCGCAAGGGATGTGAGAGAGGTATGATAAAAGAAATACAAATTATGATGGTTAAACCAATGAAAAAGATCCCAACAAATATTATCACCGGTTTCTTAGGGGTAGGGAAAACAACCACTATCTTGCAGTTATTGAAGAACAAACCTGAAGGAGAATCTTGGGCTGTTTTAGTCAATGAATTTGGTGAGGTGGGTATTGATGGTGCTTTCTTATCTGAAGCAGGGGCATTAATAAAAGAAGTGCCTGGCGGTTGTATGTGCTGTACTGCTGGTTTACCTATGTCTGTTGGAATTAATGCGCTATTGCGTCAAAAACCAGATCGTTTAATCATTGAGCCAACAGGCTTAGGCCATCCTAAAAAGATCATTGCGATTCTCCAATCTGAAAACTATGAAAAGTACATTGATTTAAAATCAACCATCGGGCTTGTAGATCCTCGAAATTTATCGGATGAGAAGTACACCAGTAATCAAAATTTTAATGACCAACTCGGTATCTCTGATGTGATCGTGGCAACGAAAATGGACATGGCTTCAGACTACGATAAATGTTTATTTTCTTCATGGGCAAAATCGTTACCTCACCAACCAAAGACCGCGACGATCAATCATGGTGAACTGCCTTTGCACTGGTTAGATGAAGACAGAACGGTTGAATTGACGATAGAAGAGCATCATCACCATCATGCAGAGCAAGATATTGTGGAAATGATACTGGAACCTGGGCAAAAATTTCTTCGTAAAGAAAATCAGGGTCAAGGCTATGTTAGCTGTGGTTGGTTCTTTGGTGCGGAATCGGTATTTGATTTTGATGAGCTATTTTCGATGTTGTCGGATTTGAATGCTGAGCGAATTAAAGCGGTAATGAATACGAACAAAGGCTTTTATGCCTTTAATGTGGCAAATCGTGTGGTATCAGTGAATCAGTTAAGTCTTGATGGTATGGAATCAAAATTAGAAGTGATTGATACTCAATTATTGCCTTGGGACACGTTAGAAGAAGTATTACTGAGTTTATTGATTAACGATAAAAAGTAAAAATGTTGTTTTTATTAATATAAATGCACAAAAAAAGAGACCTATGATTGGTCTCTTTTTTATTGGATTTAAAAGAATTAACGCTTGTTTTTTAAGTAACGCTTACGACGTTCTTCTTTTTTCTTAATTTGTTGTTCAACTTTAAGCGCTGCTGCAATTTCAACTGCTTCAAGTTCAGCAGGGATCATTTCAGGAAGTTCTAGGGTTAATTGGCCTAATGTACCCGAGCGAAGTTCATGAAGTAGAATTTCAGACGCTTTATAGATATTAATTCGTCCACCAGCTTGTAAACAACCACGGCTACGACCAATGGCTTCCATTAGTTCTACATCGTTATCAGGTAATTCATCCAAGTTATAACGCTCTTTTAAACGCTCTGGGTACTGTTTTGCCAAATACTCAACCGTATAGAAAGCAACTTCATCGTAATCCATTGCTGTATCTTTAACAGCACCTGTAGCAGCAAGACGGAAACCACTGTGTGGGTTTTCTACTTTAGGCCATAAAATCCCAGGAGTATCAGAAAGAACAACCCCATTTTGCAAATTAATACGTTGTTGACGACGCGTTACTGCTGGTTGGTTGCCGGTTACCGCAATCATTCGTCCTGCTAGTGTATTTATGATGGTTGATTTACCCACATTCGGAATACCCATAATCATGGTACGAACGTTTTTTCCCATCGCTTCACGGTGCGGAACTAATTTACGGCATCTTTCCATAATTTTATGGATTTCATCGGGATTACTGGTTGTCACTGCCATTGCTGTGACACCTTGCTCTTTCTCAAGATGTTCAATCCAAAGTTTAGTCACTTCTGGATCGGCTAAATCACGCTTGTTCAATACTTTAATACAAGGCTTATCTTGACGTAGAGAGGCGATCATTGGATTCTCACTACTGAAAGGGATACGAGCATCAAGTACTTCAATGATCACATCCATTTTAGGGATCACCTCGGCGATCTCTTTTTGAGCTTTGTGCATGTGACCCGGATACCATTGGATGGACATAGCGTGAATCCTTTAAAAATCAAAAACGCTATTTTAACGGCAAAGTAGCAAGAGTAAAGGGAAGTTACGCTGTGTGGTGGTTTTGTTGTTGTAATGACGCTAATTTGATTAAGTAATAACCTTGAAAATAAAAAATGGTAAAAATAAGGTGGCTGGTTAATCAAACGTTACTTATATTTCTGTAAGTGTCGCAATTAATGACTTAAATTATTAGTAAGTTATTGAAATGATGACATACAACTGGTTTACTTGTTACAAGTAACATTGATTGAGAGTTTTATGAGTAATTTACATACACAACGTAAAACGCGACCGACATTACAAGACATCGCTGACCGTGTTGGCGTGACAAAAATGACGGTTTCTAGGTTTATTCGTGATCCGAATTCGGTCGCAGAAAAAACGCGCGAAAAAATATCTGCGATGATTAATGAGCTTGGCTATATTCAAAACCGCGCTCCAGCAATGTTATCTAAATCTTCCAGTAAAGCAATTGGCATTCTTCTCCCATCTTTATCTAACCAAGTTTTTGCCAATTTAGTTCAAGGTATTGAACAAGTAACGAAAGAACGTGGTTATCAAACACTGATTGCGCATTGTAATTATGATGAATTAGAAGAAGAGGAACAAATTGCATTTCTACTTTCATATCAAGTGGATGGTTTAATCTTAACAGAAACGAAACACACCGATAGAACTCGTCAAATGCTTAAGTCCGCAGGCGTTCCTGTTGTTGAAACGATGGAATTACCAGAAAACCCAATAGACATGGCGGTAGGGTTGGATCATATGGAGGCTGCATACCATGTAGTGACCCAAATGATAGCCAGTGGCAAACGTCATATTATGTATTTTGGGGCTCGTTTAGATACTCGAACCAAGCTGCGCCGACAAGGGTATGATAAAGCAATGATCGAAGCGGGTTTGCTTGCTCGTCATATTTTGACTGATGAACATTCAAGTTTTACGTTAGGTGGAGCCTTGTTAATTGAAGGGCTTGAGCTTATGCCTGAGCTTGATGGTATCTTTTGTACTAATGATGATATCGCTATTGGTGCAATGATGGAATGTGCGCATAGAGGTATTTCGGTTCCTAATGACATCAGTATTGTAGGTTATAATGCGTTAGATATTGGTCAAGCTATCTCGCCAAGACTGGTTAGTGTTGATACGCCTCGTTTTGACATTGGAAAAAAAAGTGCAGAATTATTATTAGATGCTTTAGCGAATAAAAGACAAGAACAGAAAGTGGTCGATATGGGCTTTTCATTGACCGAAGGTGATAGTCTGTAATCAATGACAACGTAAGATAATCATAGATATGAAAGAGGGCTTATTATGAATAAGCCCTCTTTTATTTATTGGTGTTTTTTATTTAGAGACTCATTTAGCTATACAAGAATGAGGCGCCTTCATCAGCACCAGAGACGTTATCTCTGAATACTTTAAAAATGTCTCTTCCCCATGTTTGCTGGCTTAGTTCTGTATCACAGTGCTCAATTGCTCTAAGGCTCGTATCTGAAAGATTATTAACGGTACCTTGCGTTGCATCTAGGCGGATAATATCACCTTCTTGAATTAAGCTGATTGCACCACCACGAAGAGCTTCTGGAGACATGTGAATTGCTGCTGGGATTTTCCCTGATGCACCAGAAAGGCGACCGTCAGTCACTAAGGCAACTTGGTAACCTGATTTTTGAATATTACCTAAAATTGGCATCAGTTTGTGAAGCTCTGGCATCCCATTCGCTGCTGGGCCATTGAAACGGACAACTACGATACAATCTTGATTTAGTTCGCCACGTTTATAGGCGGCTTCGACCTCATGCTGGCAATGAAATATTTTCGCTGGGGCTTCAATAATGCGATGTTGTTCAGCAACGGCAGAAACTTTGATAACAGATTTACCAAGGTTTCCTGATAGCATTTTGATGCCACCAGAACGTTGGAATACAGAACCTGATGAGGCGATGACCGCAGGATTGGTTGTTTCTCCACAGTCATGCCATTCTAGCTTATTATTAATTAAGCTTGGACGTTTCATGTAGTCAGAAAAATCACCAAAAGCGGGCAGTGCATCGGTATTTAGTAATCCATTTTCATTCAAACGCTTCATTAGCATTGGTACGCCACCAGCACGTTCAAATTCATTAATATCAGCGGAACCATTTGGATAAACATTAACAAGCAGTGGAACAATATCCGATAAATCGCTGAAATCTTGCCATGTAAGATGAATGCCCGCCGCGCGAGCCATCGCCACAAGATGAATAGTGTGGTTTGTACTGCCACCAGATGCGAGTAAAGCAACGACACCATTAACAACGCTTTTTTCTGTAATGACATCACAAAGAGGGCGATAATTTGATGAATCAGCGGTCATTGATGCAATACGTATTGTTGCGTGTTCTGTTAATGCGTCACGTAATTCGGTATGAGGAGCAACAAAAGCGGAGCCGGGAAGCATTAATCCCATCGCTTCAAAAACGAGTTGATTTGTATTTGCTGTACCATAAAATGTACAAGTCCCCGGGGAATGATAAGAACCGCATTCCATTTCTAATAAAGCATCACGTCCGATTTTACCTGCTGCATATTTTTGACGAACATCTACTTTCTCATCATTAGTGACGCCGGTAGACATAGGGCCCGCAGGTATAAAAGCGGTAGGTAAATGAGCATACGTTAATGCGCCCATGACCTGTCCAGGTGCTATTTTGTCACAAATACCGAGTAATAACGTGCCATCAAACATGTTATGGCTTAATGAGAATGCCGTTGCTTGTGCAATTAAATCACGAGAGAAAAGAGACATATCCATGCCTGCTTGTCCTTGTGTTACACCGTCACACATAGCAGGGACACCTCCTGCTATTTGAGCTGTGTGTCCATACTGCGCCAAGATTTGTTTAATTTGGTCAGGGTAAGTTTTGTAAACTTGGTGTGCGCTAAGCATGTCGTTATAAGCGGTAATGATCGCTAAATTCATGCTTGTTAAATTCAGAATGTTTGCTTTTTCAGTAGAACAAGACGCGGCAACGGCGTGAGCTAAATTACCGCAAGAGAGTGACACTTTTCCTTTCCCACTTAGTTTTTGTTCTTCTGTTTTTTTCATGAAAGCAGCGCGAAGGGTTTGGCTACGCTCTGTAATTCGTTGAGTTACCGAAATAATCGTTTTATGAATCATAGTGCTACCTTTATGCTGTTGTTTTTTCTTCTTTTAGATCATTTAGCGCCACAATAGAATGCTTAACGATGATATCAATGTCAGTGTCTATATCGACAACGGCTACTTGATCTTCATTATCAGGGCGCTCTAATGTATTAAATTGGCTTTCTACCATATTAGATTTCATAAAATGGCCCTTACGTGCGGTCATTCGACTCATGATCAGATCAAAACTGCCATCAAGAAAAAGGAAGGTTACATTTTGGTTTCCATCGCGGATTTGATCTCGGTAACTTTTTTTCAACGCTGAACACACAATAATGCCTTGTTCATTCTTACTTTCTAAACTGAATGCAGCGTCACGGATACGCTCTAACCAAGGCTTACGATCATCGTCATTAAGTGGCTCGCCACGTGACATTTTTTGTATGTTAGCTTTTGGATGTAGGTCATCGCCGTCAATAAATTTTGCGCCAAGGTGCTGTGCTATTTTTTCGCCAATCGTACTTTTACCACTTGCACACACACCCATTACTATAATGCTGTTACCACTCATACTGACTCCTGTTTAGTAATCTGAGCGAGATCTCATTTTTGATAGATACTGATAAATTTAACTTTATATTATGTAAGTTACGGGTAACATGTTACCCGTAACTCTTAGGGCTGTAAACTAAAAATAACCAATAATAAATACAATATTTAGGTGGATAAAATGGAATTGATTAGTCAAAGTAGTGATCCTGTTTACTTGTTATCAATCGCGGTATGTTCAATTATCGCGTTGCTAATATTAATAATGAAGTTAAGAATTCATGCGTTCGCAGCATTGACATTAGTTAGCTTAGGTACCGCTCTGGCAGCGGGTGTTTCTGTTGATAATGTTGTACCAACAATGATGTCTGGTTTTGGTGGCACTCTTGCTTCTGTAGCTCTGCTTGTTGGTCTTGGGGCGATGATTGGTAAAATATTAGAGGTGACTGGCGGGGCGAAAGTGCTGGCAGATACACTGATTAATCGTTTTGGTGAAGATAAAGCGCCACTGGCGTTAGGGGTTGCCTCTTTACTGTTTGGTTTTCCAATTTTCTTTGATGCAGGCTTAATCGTAATGATGCCTATCATCTTTAGTGTTGCCAAACGCTTTGATGATTCACCAATAAAATACGCATTGCCTTCTGCGGGTGCATTCGCGGTTATGCATGCGTTTGTGCCCCCTCATCCTGGTCCTGTTGCTGCATCTGAATTATTGGGCGCGGATCTTGGCTTACTATTAATGGTTGGTATTCTTGTTGCGATTCCAACATGGTATTTTGGGGCGTACTTATTTGGTCTATACGCAGGTAAAAAATTCAATATTCCATTGTCGAAAGGAATATTCGGATCAGACGTTATTATAGATGAAGATAAATTACCTAAATTTACGACAGTACTTGCGATTCTAGTGATGCCAGTATTGCTTATTTTTATGGATACCGGATTAAGCACGCTTGCCGTTGCTGGTGTTATTGATGGTAAAGCGCCATTAGTTGAATTCTTGCGTATGCTAGGTAAAACCCCGGTAGCACTGCTTATTACTTTACTTACTTGTTTGGCAGTATTTGCTAAAGATTATGGAATGAAGCAATTAGAGAAATTATGCGGTGATTCTTTAGCTCCAATCTGTGCTGTTATTTTAGTCACTGGCGCTGGTGGTATGTTTGGTGGGGTTCTACGTGCAAGTGGTATTGGTGAGGCGCTTGCGGGTGTTTTATCTGACACAGGAATGCCAATTATTCTTGCTGCATTTTTAATATCTACTTGTTTACGAGTAGCTCAAGGCTCTGCAACTGTTGCTCTTACGACAACGGCAGCTCTTATTGCACCTATTGTTGCTCAAACGGCGGGTTTAAGTGAATTTGACTTATGTTTCATTGTCATCGCGATTGCTGGTGGTGCAACGGTGTTGTCTCACTTTAATGATTCAGGTTTCTGGTTGGTTTCTCGTTTGCTTGATATGGATGAGAAAACAACACTTAAAACATGGACAGTAATGGAAACATTACTTGGAACGATTGCATTTGCGATTGTGGCTGTCCTAAGCGTTATCTTATAAGGTTAAAAAATGAAAACTATTGAACAACGATTGAAAGAAATAAAAATTGTCCCAGTTATTGCGATTAACAGTGCAGAACAAGCCTTGCCATTAGCTAAAGTGCTTATGGAAAATGGATTACCTTGTGCTGAAGTGACGTTTAGAACAGAAGCCGCAGTTGAATCAATTCGTTTAATGCGTGAAACGTATCCTGATATGTTGATTGGCGCAGGTACAGTATTAACCGCGGCACAAGTTGATCAAGCAATTGAAGCCGGCGTTGATTTTGTTGTGAGCCCTGGGTTCAATCCAACAACGGTAAAATATTGTCAACAACGTAATATGCCGATCATCCCTGGAGTAAATAATCCAAGCTTAGTCGAGCAAGCAATGGAAATGGGACTAAAGACATTAAAATTCTTCCCAGCAGAACCATCTGGTGGCATTCCAATGCTAAAAGCATTAACAGCGGTTTATCCTGTTAACTTTATGCCTACTGGCGGAGTGAGCCCAAGTAATGTAAATGATTATTTGGATATTAAATCGGTTGTTGCTTGCGGTGGTACATGGATGGTACCGACAGATTTAATGGATAAGGGTGATTGGGATAGTATTGCCGAATTAATTAAATCTCTATAAGTAATAATGCTAAAACTCACGATACATTTTATCGTGAGTTTTGTTCCATCTGTCCGCTATCAAATAATGATTAAATATTTATTTGAATGTATATTCATTATTTGATGAGTTGTAATGCACCCATCCTCTATTTCTTTTCTATTGTTCATTAAGTGTTTTTATGTTTATGAAATTTCGACCTGAACCGATCTTAATCATCACCACCTTTTTAGCCGCTGCTGGTTGGGTTTTTTCAAAAGAAGCGATTCAAGGATTACCTCCGTTTGGTTTTATTGGTATTCGTTTTATATTCGCTTCATTATGCCTTTTACCTTTTTGCTTTAGTGCACTAAAAAAAGCCGATGGACAAGATTGTTTTCGTTCAATGGGGGTGGGAGTATTACTTGCGGGTTCCATTTTTTGTTGGATCTACGCTATCTCTATCAGCGATACGTTAGGTGAGGGCGCGTTTATAATGAGCCTCTCCATGCTGTTTGTTCCTTTATTGGCGTGGCCATTGTTTGGTTCTAAACCACCACGTGCATTTTGGTATTCATTACCGATTGCATTTGTTGGTTTGTTTCTACTGTCATGGAGTGATGGATGGAATATTGCAACGAGTCAACTTTGGTTTATTGCCGCCGCTGTTGGGCTTGCTACGCACTTTAATTTTAACAGTAAATATTCGGCCAGTTTACCGACGATATTACTCACTACATTACAGCTATTTACTGTTGGTTGCTTGGGCGTAGTCTTGTCGTTTTTCTTGGAAACCTGGCCGGAAGAGGTAAGTTTAATTACCTGGAAGTGGGTATTATTAAGTGTCTTACTTGCTACAAGTTTACGTTACTTAATGCAAACTGTAGGTCAAAAGTTAGTCAACCCAACGAATGCCGCTATATTGATGTTACTTGAACCTATTTGGACAATGATGTTAAGTGTATGGGTATATAATGAATCGATGCCTCTTAATAAAATCCTCGGATGTGTATTGTTATTGCTGTCTTTATTTTTCTACCGCTTTAGTCAGGTTAGACCAAAATTCCGTCTTTGAGGCTATGCGGCTTTATGTGTTTGCTGCTGTAGTGGCAGAGGCTTGCCCAAATGAAAACCTTGAAAATAATCAATGTTCAAGGTTTTCATCTGTGTGTATTGGGCTAGTGTTTCTACGCCTTCAATCACAATTAATGCATTCTCTTTTTTGGCGAGTTGGATAGCAGACAACAAGGGTAATGTATTTCCTTCCTCATATTGTATCAAAAGCGTTCGGTCGATTTTTAAAATACTTGGTTTTAAAAGAGAAACTCGATGCTCACAAGAAGCTTCTGAACCAAAGTCGTCAATAGCGACATTAAATCCGTGCGATTTTATGTTTTCTATTGCGGAACGTAATTTTTCTTCATCATTATAATGAAACTCGAGTAACTCAAGAGTGACTTGTTGTGGGGAAAGTCCTAAATGTTTAATTCGATATTCAAGTAAAGAGGTGTTCATGTTTGGTATCTTATCAGCATGAAAATGGATTGCTGATTCGGGCAGTATATTAAGAAAAAGTAAGCTATTGCTTTGGGAGAAGAGGGCAAAATTACGAATATGAATAATACGACTAAGGCGTTCGATGTTTAGTTTTTGCTCGATAGTTTTAGTGGTGTCCTTAAAAAATAAATCAGGTCTTATAGAGAGCATGTTTACATCATAAATACGTAATAAAGCTTCATAACCAATCGCTTGTTGGTTAACATTAAAAATAGGCTGAAATACGCTTTGCAATAAATAGCCTTCATATTTTGAATAGAATGAACCATCCTCGTCCAAAAATAAATACCCTTCAAATTGCTCCTGAGTGACTAATAACATGCTTTACTCCATAAAATAGCATCTGTTATTGATATATTAATCACCCTTGCTTATCAAGTTATGGTTTGTTATTTACGAGATGAATCACAGAATGAATGTTCTGTAAGTAGCTTATTTCTATGATTAATTAATTATTTTTATACAGTTTAATATCCATATAGAAATGGATTCATTAAACAATGATTTAGCATTTCTATATGTTATTAATTACATACTGCCTACAACTGCTTGATTTTATCAACTAAGCTGAAGAGTGGTTTAGATTTCATGATGTTTCATTGAGAGACATCATGATTATTCATAATATAGAGTGGACAAATTTTTTATAATGAAACGATTTTCTCATTTATCATCTCTGATGTTTAACTTATTTGTATTAGTAGTCAGTATTTTTAGTAGCAGTTATGTTTCTGCTGCTGATATTACTATTGATATTACTTCCGATGAAACGGTCTATGAGAATAATACGAATGTTACGTATCAAATTACGGTAACAAATATTAGCCCGAACACAATTAATGATATATCAGTTCAATCTAATTTTATGTCCGTAACATCAGGGACTGAAAATGCTTTCGAGTCAACTTCTATTTTAGGAACGTCTACTTTTTTATCTAACGAAGGTGATTATAATTCTGCTGGGGATTTAAACGTTAGTAATGCGAGATTAAGAAGTGGAGGGGTGTTAACTTACACAATTAAAGCATTAACCTCAAATATAATAACGGGTGATATTTCGGTTATCGCAACAGTGACTACGCCAACAGAAACGGTGAATACCCCTCCAATTACCGTAACGCCTGCACCTTATACGTACACTCTTGATTTATCTGTTAATAAAACAAATTACATTATTAATAATACGTTGACCTATACATTAAAAGTGGAAAATATTGGTAGTTACAAAGTTCAAAATCTTTCTATTCATCAATTGTTTTCATCTCTGACTGGTGAATCGATAAGTGGAATGGTTATTCCTAATTTTTCTAGTGTTGTTATTAATGCTACAACGAGCGGGGTTGAAACTAATGCTGGCTTATTTTTACCTTCTGGTGATTTAGCGGTAACTGAGGCCACAATAGATATCGGTGGCAATATAACTTATACCATTCAAACCGTTGTTTCAGACAGTCTTATCAGTGACATTGTCACTTCTGCGGCGGCGCTGACTAAAGACGGAAGCGTAAATAGTAATGAATTAATAACGCCTCCAGCTATTGGGGAGTTAGATATCACATTACATGAATTTGAAAGCACCAATAGTTATCTTGTAAACAATGAAATGAGAATTGAGTTAACAGTTAAAAATACTGGTTCAGGCATTGTTAGCGATTATGTGGTTCAACATAATATTAACGCTCTGATTTCTGATTTAGGCAACGATTTAGATCAAGCTCGATACGATAGCTCAGATGTGAGATCTAACCCTTATATTTCTTGGACGAGCAAAGTTACGTCGATAGGAAATAAATCCATCTCGGCGTTAAATACAAGTGGAGAAGTGGCGAATCAAATCTTTGATGATACGGTTTCTGTATATCCAGACGAAGAGATTAGTTATTTAATTACGGCTAAATTAACCCCTGTTACTATCGGTGAAATAGAAAATTTAACGGCAAGAGTACTTAAAAATGATGGTTCTTTAGCCGATCCAATTAATACAATTTCTGGAGTAATTGATCCTGAATATGTTTTAAACCTAAACGACCCTGAAATTAAAATATCAAAAACAACAACTCAAAGTGAATATATTCCTGGAGGAGAAGTTGTTTATGACATTACGGTTGATAATACGTCGAACAAATATTTTGCGAACAATCTGATTATTGTTGATAAATTATCTTGTATTCAAACAGAACAAGCAGGAGGTGTAGGTAACGGCAGCGCCTTTAGTTCGTGGAAGTTAAATATAGTCAATGGATTTGATTCAGAAGGTACTGATGCAGGTGACTTCAACTATGGCGCAACCCAAACTGGTGATTTAACCATATCACCTGATATTGCGCCTGGTAAACAAGTACATTATAAATTAACCGCGACAGTTAGTGACACCAGTATCGGACCGATTATTGATAATAATCTGACTTGTAATGATGATATTTCAGAGACGGGAACTGGGGTTCAAATGCCAGATGACAGCTTGTCAGTTACCAAGGATGTCGATGATTACTATTATTCTTCAGGGCAACGATTAACTTATACTATTAAAGTCACTAATAATGGTGATGGTTTCGCGGATCAAATATCGGTAATAGATGATCTAGCATCAATAATGGTAACGGATATTTATGGTCATAGTGTGCCGGCTTATTCCTCTTGGAGCATCACGGCCAGCGCGAAACATATTGATGGTACCGCCGCAAGTTCAACAGATACAGGGTTTTCAGGAGTCATTACCTCGCCAACGATTTTAGATGTGAAAGCAACCATTGAACCAAAAACAATAATAACTTACACGATAAGAGCGAGAACGATACCAACAGCTAACGGTGAAATTAATAACCTCGTTACTATTGATGAGAGAATAATTGCTGACAGAGCATCTGTGCCTAAAGATTTTGCAGTTTCAATTGAAAAATTTGCCAAAGTAGATGCTGCGACCTCATTTAGTAGAGAACAAACGTATTACTCTAAACCAGAAAGGACAGTTACTTACCAGCTTATAGTGAAAAATGATAAATCAAATGGTTACGCAACGAATATAAACGTTAAGGATACAATATCAACCATTCAAGCTGATATGTTAGAGCCAGATAATACACCAATGGTGGTATTTACGAGTTGGAATATAATCAGTGAAAAAACAATCATAGATCCATCAGGACTTTCAGCCCAAGAGCAGGCTAATTTACTAGCTGCAGCTGATGGAGGTGTTGTTGCCAATGATAAAGATTTAGACGCAATAGCTCAAATCCCACCCAACGTCCAGATTATTTATACAATAATTGCGAGTATTGATCGCTCCGATGAAAATAAAATTGTTTGGGGGCGTTTTAATAATATAGCCACGGTAACTACTTCAGATAATGGAAGTTCTGATTCTGATAATGTATGGGTTATACCTAAAGATCCTGATGTTTTTGTCACAAAAACAACCAGTAACGATAATTTTGAAATTGGTAAAGAAGTTGTTTTTAATATTTATGTATTTAATAAAGGCGCAGGGTTTGCTAACGATGTAGATGTTTTTGATGATATTGATGGAATGGGAGTATTTAACTCTGGTTGGACAATTG
>NZ_CAWPRC010000183.1:0-135034 GCF_963890165.1 Aliivibrio sp. SR45-2
CGCACAGTTGATAAGACCGATCTGAACACCTTTAATGTCAGATGTCATATTAAATAAACCAACTTGAACATGTGAATCATTTGAAAGGTTTGCAACACCAACATCAACCATTGTGTAACCTTCTGAGTAGTTTACTGCAGAAAGGTTAGCACCAGTCACATCGTTCGTAATGTTAACAAAACCTAAGTTAGCACCAACATCTTCGCCTTTATGCCAATTGAATAAGCCAAAAGATGCCCCAGTCATGTTGCCATTAACTTTGTTTGCACCAATAAACAGAGGGAAGTTTACACCAGTTAAATTATCACTTTCAGACATACCTAATGCGAAATCGACACCAGTTACATCACCCGTTTTGCCATGTAAAGCGGCAAGGCGAACACCTTTAACTTCACTTGCTGCAGGGGCATTAAAGCCATTTAATGATGAGAACATCACAGGCGTACTATCAGCCATTACTGCTGATGACATTAACGATAATGCAGCACACGTACCAACTAAAACTTTATTCATAATATTTCCCTTCATTATTTTAGGATTACTAAGATCTATTTATTCGATTTATATGTATCATGCATCGCATAAAGTTTATGCAATAGTTCATAATATACTCTGTTCGAATGATAAATAAAGGTTCTCATTCAAAATATCTATTGGATTATTATATTTAAGTCAATCACTTAATTTATAACATCATCAATATTTTGATTGCCGATATGACGAACATCTTTACCTTTTACAAAGTAAATAATGTATTCACAAATATTCTGACAACGATCGCCAACTCGTTCAATTGCTCTTGCAGCCCACATCACTTTCATGACACTTGGAATCGAACTTGGGTCTTCCATCATATATTTAATTAATTGACGTATTACGGCTTCATATTCTTCATCAATTTTATCATCAAACTTGTACGCTTCTGTTGCGGCTTTTACATCCATACGAGCATATGCATCAAGTACCGAGTGCATCATTTTGACTGATTGTCGACCAAGAGCTTCGAGTGATACTAATAATGAATGCTGTTTATTCGTAAAATTTTCTAATGAAACTTTGGCTATTTGAGAGGCCACATCGCCAATACGCTCAAGATCAGTGATGGTTTTAATAATTGCCATGACCAAACGCAAGTCACTCGCGGTAGGTTGGCGCTTAGCTATAATTCTAGTACAAGCTTCATCAATCGCCACTTCCATGGCATTCACTTTGTGATCTTCATGCATTACCCGCTTTGCCAGCTCGGCATCGTGATTATGCAACGCTTCAAGTGCGTAGATAAGCTGTTGCTCTACCATTCCCCCCATGGTTAATACATGGGTTCTAATGGCTTCAAGCTCGGTGTTAAATTGGCCTGAAATATGTCGACCAAGTTGCATGGAATGTCCTTATTAAGGTAAGTAAATCGAAACGTTTAGCCGTAACGACCTGTAATGTAATCTTCAGTTTGTTTGTGTTTTGGAGAGGTGAAAATTGTATTCGCATTACCATATTCAACCAATTTACCTTGGTTAATAAAAGCGGTGTGATCACTAACTCTAGCCGCTTGTTGCATGTTATGCGTTACAATAACTACCGTATATTTACTTTTCAATTCGTAAATAAGCTCTTCAATCGTCAAAGTTGAAATAGGATCCAATGCTGAAGTTGGTTCATCTAATAACAAAACTTCAGGTTCAATAGCAATCGCTCTGGCAATAACTAAACGCTGTTGTTGACCACCGGATAATCCAAATGCATTCTCATGCAAACGATGTTTTACTTCGTCCCATAATGCAGCAGCTTTTAAGGCTTCTTCTACCGCTTCATCTAATACTCGCGCTTCTTTAATCCCTTGTAAACGTAAACCATAAACTACGTTCTCATAAATAGACTTAGGAAACGGATTTGGCCGTTGAAACACCATTCCAACACGACGACGTAACGATGGGATGTCAGTATTTGGTTGATAAATATCATCACCAAACAATTTAATTGAGCCACTAATCTTACAATTATCGACTAAATCATTCATTCGATTAATGCAGCGTAACAGAGTTGATTTACCACAACCTGATGGACCAATAAATGCCGTTACTTGGCCTTTTGGTATACGCATATCAATATTTGAAAGCGCCGATGCTTTGTCGTAAGACAAACTCAGATTATTGATCTCTATCGCTGTACTTTCATCAGCTAAATCATTGACATCCATTGATGATAAAAAAGACAGATCTGGTGATAATGAATACATATAACTACAACTCCAACGTTCTGTATTTTTCTCGTAAATTATTACGAATCGCGATAGCGGTTAAGTTCAAACCAATAATCACAGTCACTAATAAAAAGGCCGTGGCATACACAATTGGTCGAGCAGCTTCTACATTTGGGCTTTGAAAACCAACGTCATAAATATGATAGCCAAGGTGCATGAATTTTCGGTCTAAATGCAAATAAGGCGCAACGCTATCAATCGGCAATGATGGTGCAAGCTTTACCACCCCGACCAACATTAATGGGGCAACCTCTCCTGCTGCCCTTGCTACTGCTAGAATTAATCCCGTCATTATCGCAGGACTGGCCATCGGTAACACAATTTTCCATAAGGTTTCAAATTGAGTTGCCCCAAGCGCTAACGAACCATGACGAACTGAATTAGGGATACGACTTAAGCCCTCTTCTGTAGCAACAATAACAACGGGCAATGTGAGAATCGCCAACGTAAGTGCTGACCATAATAGACCAGGAGTACCAAACGTTGGTGTAGGTAATTGGTTTGAGTAAAATAATTGGTCAATCGTTCCACCAACAACATAAACAAAAAATCCCAACCCAAAAACACCATAAACAATAGAAGGAACACCCGCTAAATTGATAACGGCAATCCGAACTAACCGAGTTAATATATTTGGCTTTGCATACTCATGTAAATAAATAGCCGCGATCACCCCTAATGGCATCACGATAATTGACATCAATAACACCAATAAAATGGTACCAAAAATAGCAGGAAAAACACCGCCTTCAGAATTCGCTTCACGTGGAGGCTCAGATAAAAAGTCATATAATGTATTTACCCAATGAGAAAGCTGTTCACTTAAGGTCATTGCGTTTGGGTACCAAATATTAACGACATTATCGCTGCTTAATAAATAAGATTTATTTTGGCTGTCTTTTAACACTAAATAACTTTGAGTTAGCTGATTTGAAATCGACGTTAGCTCTTCCGTTAATGTTTTCTCTTTTTGTGTAAATTCATCATTCGACAAATTTAACGCAGGAAGATCGTCCAATAATTTATATAACTTGTGTTGTTCTTGCTCTAATAAATCTATTTTTGCTTTTTCACTTTTCACCCAAGATTCGACTTGTTGGCGAGTAAGTTCTAAACCACTTGAGGCTTTAATTATTGTCCCAAAAAACTTACCGTGCTGAACTCTATCGACCACCACTAAGTCTTTTGGTTTGCTCACCGATGCTATTTGGTCTCTGTCTAAGCTAATAAAGTCAAAACCATTGACGTCTCTGTTGCCGACTTTAATCACTAAACGTTCTTTTTTCTCCGTATTATTACTGTGGATTTTTTGCACGTCATAAAGTTGCCCAATAACAACATTACCTTCTACAGTCTTCCATTCTTGCAAAGACGTAGGCCAAAAATAAGATAACCCTTTCCAACCGATAAGCAATAAGATCCCAAGCACGGTGATCATACTGATGCTTACTGAGCCAGCCGTTAACCATATCCAAGGTGATCCTGATTTAATCCAATGCTTTATTTTCATTTAAATCAGCCTACAAACTACGATATTTTTCGCGTAACCCTTGGCGAACCCACTCCGCCAACGAGTTCACAAAGAAAGTGAAAACAAATAATAAAAAGGCCGCTAAAAAGAGCATTCTAAAGTGTGTACTTCCCATTTCAGATTCAGGCATTTCAATCGCGATATTCGCAGCCAGTGTTCTCATGCCCTCTAGAATGTTTCCGTCCATGATTGGTGTATTGCCTGTCGCCATTAATACGATCATCGTTTCGCCTACGGCACGCCCTAATCCCATCATCACGGCAGAAAAGATACCCGGACTTGCAGTTAATAACACCACTTTAGTTAACGTCTGCCATTGAGTGGCACCGAGTGCTAATGACCCTTCAGATAAATGCTTAGGAACAGAGAAGATCGCGTCTTCTGCAATGGTATAAATAGTAGGAATAATAGCCGCTCCCATGGCTAAACCAACGACCAATGCATTACGTTGATCGTAACCTAGCCCTTTATCACCAAGGTAATTTCTTAAATCCCCGGCAAAAAACCACCCTTCAATAACATAACCATAGTTAAATGTAAGATAACCGACACCAATCAGAGCAGGGATCAATAAAATGGCATGCTGACCACGAGGCAGCCTTCTCATTATATGAGCAGGTAAAATATGCCAGATAAAGGCAATAATCATCATGCTTAAGGGAAAAAGTATAAATAGGCTAAATACGGCGGTTAAGTTATTTTCGATGATAGGTGCTAGCCAAATTCCCGCGAGCAAACCAATAATAACAGTTGGTAAAGCCTCCATAATTTCAATGGTAGGTTTAACATAACGACGTACATTCGCTGACATAAAATACGCAGTATAAATTGCGCTACCAATCGCAATTGGACCCGCAAATATCAACGCATAAAATGCGGCTTTTAACGTACCAAAAGCCAGTGGCATTAAACTGAATTTAGATTCAAAATCATCATTAGCTGCGGTTGATTGCCAAGTATACGTTGGCTCAGGATATCCTTCGTACCACATTTTCCCAAACAATGATTGTACGCTCACTTCAGGATGAGGGTTGGTCACACTAAAGCATTCCCATCCCTTGTCCGTTAAAACAATTAATTTCTCGGCGTTCGGTGGTTGAGTAACAGCTAGTACTTTATTATTAAACAGATGTTGGCTGAATAATGTTTTTTCTGTCGTCGTATGAATAATGGATAACTGACCTTCAGTATCAATCACGCTCACCCCTTTTCGGTAAACTTCAGGGGCTAATTGTGCTATTGGAGCATCAAACGAGAACGAACGAATAGACGTTAATGAGCGTTTTTCATTATTAATCGTATCAAACCATTGAGACACACTACCATCGGAAAACTGGATTAATACCGAGTTTGCCCCAGCTAACAATGTTAATTTTTGCGCGACGCCATTAAGAGTAATCCTCTCTCGCAATTCTGCGTTATGATTTTTTAATGTCCATACTTGGAGTTCATGCTCAAACAATAAATAAATGAAATCGTTATTTGGTGTAATGACCATAGAAAGCAATCCTTTGGTACTGCCCATCGCTTTAAATTCAATCGCTTGTGCTTTCCAAATAGTTTCCCCTGTCATTTTATTTACAGAACCATCTAGCTCCACACCCAAAAATCGTTCATCTTGAGTTTTGGCTAAAATAACACCTTCAATGGGGGTTAAACTTAACGCTAATTGTGTCAGTGGTTGTTTTTTATCATCCACTTGAATTGATGGAAAAGGCGTAAACTTCTCAACAAAGGGGATAAGTTGTCGCTTACCATTTTTATAGTTGGTCTGAAAACCTATCTGAGAAAATGTCACTTTCCCTTTATCGTCACCAAAAGCAAACCAATCTTGGCTTTCGATAGTGGCCGTAAATGTGGTTGGATGTTCAACAATTTGTTGTTCGCTAACAAATTCGTTATTGGTTAAATCAATAAATTGCACCTTACCACTGTCATCAATACGATAAACCATTTTACCTTGTTCATCAGAGCCAATCGCTAACGTCGCATTCGAGTATTGAGCTGCATATTGATGAGACGGTTCAACAGAGACTGGCGTAAAAATGGGGGCAATAACAGCAAGTAAATAAAAACAGATAAGCATAAGTGCCGCAATGATCCCTACGCCACTGGATTTCACCCAAACACGTATAATCAGATCAACAATACGACGTTGTTTATCTCTAGTGATCTGATTAGGTTTGGCGTATGCCATGATGGGTTAACCTCTGTTTTCTTATTGATATTAATAAATATGGGTGACAACTGAATGACAATAAACGCTCATCATTCCTGATTCTTTAATTTACTTAATGTAAGTCCAATTTCGATAATTCTTGCAAAACAAACCGTTCAGAAAGCGCAATATATCCGTCTTGTTCTACTCTTAGTTGCCCTTCTTCTGACAGCATATAACGAATAAATTCAGCATCAAGTTTCGGTAATTTAGCCGTAGGCGGCTTATTTATGTATAAATATAAAAATCGAGCTAACGGATATTGACCATTAATAATATTATCGGTCGTAGGATTAATATAATCGGTTCCATCTCGACTGATTGGTATCAATTTAACGCCAGACATTTTATATCCCACCCCAGAATAACCAATGCCATTCAGTGAGGCTGAAACCCCTTGAACCACAGACGCAGAACCGGGTTGTTCGTTAACATTAACCTTGAAATCGCCATCACATAAGGCGTTATTTTTAAAATAACCGTAAGTGCCTGACACTGAGTTTCGACCAAACAATTGAATTCTATGTTTTGCCCAACTTGTTGTTAATCCAAGATCTTGCCAACGATTAATCGGTTTTACGGCTCCGCAACGTAACGTAGCTGAAAAAATGGCGTCGAGTTGGGTAAAATTAAGCCCTTGAATTGGGTTATCTTGATGAACAAAAATTCCGAGAGCATCAATAGCGACTCGGATTTCAGTGGGAGGGTAACCAAATTGTCTTTCAAAAGCCGCTTTTTCACTTTGCCGCATTTTTCTGCTCATAGGACCAAATTGTGCGGTGCTTTCGATTAAGGCTGGCGGTGCAGTAGATGAGCCAGATGCTTGAATTTGAATATTAACGCGAGGGTAAATACGTTGAAAATCTTCTGCCCATAATGTCATCATGTTCGCTAAAGTATCAGATCCTATCGACGATAAATTCCCCGAGACACCAGATACTCTCTCGTAATGAGCCAATTTCCCATCATAAGCCATACCATTATTAATAACGCATAGCCAAAGCAGTGCCACAGGGGTGAATACCTGATACCACTTACGCTTCGTGCTATAAAATCCGTTCATTATTATCTACTTTAGAATGAGTTTTTTCGGTAATACAAACGAGAAAGTGCTCCCTTTACCCAGCTTGCTTTGTATTTCTAATTGCGAATCATGATGGCTAAGCGCATGTTTTACAATAGCTAATCCTAAACCACTGCCACCAGTTTCTCTTGAGCGTGCTTTATCTACTCGATAAAAACGCTCCGTTAAACGATGAATATGTTGCGCTTCAATCCCTTGTCCGCTGTCTGTAACTTTAAGTTTCGCTCCCGCAGAAGAAAGACGCCAATCAATGACGATATTTGCACCATCGGTTGTATGCTTAACCGCGTTGTATACCAAATTAGAAATCGCGCTTCGTAATTGATCTTCATCGCCTTGAACTTTAAGCAAGCGATCAATATTAAACGTAATGTTATGGTTTCTATCACCACTTAACGCCTGTGCTTCTTTCTCTAAAATATCAAGCATTGCCGGTACATCAACTTCATCTTCTAGCATCGATGTTGCGGCGGCTTCAATTTTAGAAAGCGTTAATAGTTGCTCAACCAACCCTTCCATCCGAGTTAATTGTTCAGTCATGACTCCATGCGCTCTATTCCACATAGGGCCAACAAGCATGTCTGGATCTTCTGACATTTCTAAATAACCACGAAGCACCGTCATTGGTGTACGTAGCTCATGCGATACATTGGCAAAGAAATTACGGCGCATGCCTTCGAGTTGCTTGATTTGAGTAACATCACGTACCACCATCAAGTACTCACCTTCGCTGTAAGGTGCGATACGTATTTCTAACGTTTTATCTGAATTAATTGGCGATGGCATATCCAATGGAATATCAAATTGCTGCGCCAATAAATACTGAACAAAATCAGGGGGTCTAATTAAATTCGTTATCGGATGACCCGAATCTTCAGGCCAACGAAAACCCAATAGCGATTGCGCTAAAGAATTACACCACACAATGTTACCTTCATGACGAAATACCACCACGGCATCAGGCAATGCTTCTGCCCCTTGTCGAAATCGTCGAATTAAAACAGATAACTCTTTACGGCGTTTTTTATGACGCTTTTGTAAACGATAAGTTTCATCAAAAATAGGCTCCCAACTGCCAGAAGCAGAGGGTGGGGTCGCTTTTCGTCCTTCATGTAACCAACGAGACATTTTAATTTGATTGTGCAAATGCCAAATCAATAAAATAAACGACGCGAGAAACAACAATGGCCATAAGGCATCAAATAAGTACCCTACAATAATCCAAGGGACATAGAAAAAAGCCAATTCTCCAACTAGCTTTTTCCATGACAGACGCTCAACCATTTAGCCTACCTTTACGTTAATTATTGACTGTTATGCGCATTGCACAGAAAAACGGTAGCCAGCACCACGAACCGTTTGAACCAAACGATCATGCCCTTCTGTTTCTAGCGCTTTACGAAGACGACGAATATGAACATCAACAGTGCGATCTTCAACATAAACGTTAGTGCCCCATACATTATTCAATAACTGTTCACGGCTATATACACGTTCTTGATGCGTCATAAAGAAATGCAGCATTTTAAATTCTGTTGGTCCCATGTCTAACGGCTTATCATTTGCCGTCACTCGATGAGAAACCGGATCAAGTTTTAATCCTTGAACATCAATTAATTCTTCAACAGAAGTCGGTGAAACACGACGAATTACCGCTTTTAAACGCGCCATTAATTCTTTTGGTGAGAATGGTTTTGTTATGTAGTCATCCGCCCCCACTTCAAGGCCACGCACTTTATCTTCTTCTTCACCCCGAGCGGTTAACATCACAACAGGGATCTTTTTCGTAAATTCATCACGCTTAAGATGTTTGATTAAATTAATGCCAGAGCCACCAGGTAACATCCAATCCAACAAAATTAAATCTGGGTAGGGTTCGCAGAGTAAAGCAAGCGCAGTATCATAATCTTCCGCTTCAATTGGTTCGTATCCTTTCTGCTCTAATACAAAGCACAGCATCTCACGAATTGGCGCTTCATCTTCTACGACAAGTATCCTTCTAGACATTATCTTTACCTAATTTAACCAACAAAATTTATAACGCTATTATTAAAGGTAATTATGACACTTTTGTGACTATTGAAAAGAAAAGTTCATAATTTCATCATTGAATTTCAACCTTGTGGCCATTTCCTTAAAATCCCGAAAACTCTACAAGCATAATGCGTCAAAATCTCCTATCATAAGCGGACTTAAAAAAGACAGGAATTCAGCAGCATGATGATGTGGTTTAAAAATTGTTTAATTTATCGTTTTACTAAAGAGATTGATATCAATCCTGAGCAACTTGAAAAACAACTGAACGATTTCCGTTTCACACCTTGTGGCAGCCAAGATATGCAAAAATTTGGCTGGGTAACAGCAATGGGACGTCATGGCGATATGCTGACTCACGTAGCAAGCAACAACATTCTTATCTGTGTTAAGAAAGAAGAAAAAATGCTTCCGGCTTCTGTAATCAAAGAATCAATGAACGCAAAAATTGATGCGATGGAACTTGAACAAGGTCGTCCTCTTAAGAAAAAAGAGAAAGACTCAATCAAAGATGACATCGTGATTGATTTACTGCCTCGTGCATTCAGCAAGCACCAACAAACGTATGCGTTAATTCTTCCTGAATCTGGTTTTATTATTGTTGATGCTGGCAGCTACAAAAAAGCAGAAGATTTATTAGCATTACTGCGTAAATCTATTGGCAGCTTACCTGTTGTTCCCCTAACGGCCACTCAACCGATTGAGAATGCATTAACCGAATGGGTTAAAACAGGCGTCACTCCTCAAGGTTTTGAGATGGGTGAAGAAGCAGAATTAAAAGCGATTTTAGAAGACGGCGGCGTGATCCGTTGTAAACAACAAGAATTAGTGTGTGATGAAATTCACGCTCATATTGATGCTAACAAAGTTGTGACTAAATTAGCGCTAACATGGCAAGACCGTTTAGAGTTTATCCTTGCGGATGATTTATCGCTAAAACGCCTTAAATTCAGCGATGATGTAAAAGATCAAAACGAAGATATTGGTTTTGAAGATAAAGCCGCTCGTTTTGATGCTGATTTCTCTCTAATGAGTTCAGAGCTTGACGCTCTACTGCCTGATCTTTTCAAAGCACTTGGTGGCATTGAAGAGAAAGAGTAACTTTAGAATAAAAAAGGGTGGTTTGACATCATAATCAAGCCACCTTTTTCTCCTCGATACTCATGTATATCATCATTCATGAGAAAGGGCAGAATAAATCCAATCAGGAATAACCGCACAAGCAGCAATAGTAAATACAGCAAAAACTAATAAGCCATAATGACTTGGCAACGGTTTCGAAAATAACTGCTTTTGACCATCAATAAACACCTTCTGTTCAGCACTAATACTTCCCCAACAACGACTGACGAACACGCCTAAAACAAGAAAAACACACGTTCCAATCGGCGCATACCAAGGCCATGATATTTCCATCGACATTGTACCTAAAACAGAAAGAATACTCCCTAAGCTACCTACGATAACCCCCTTCTCGTTTGCCTTTTTAAAAAACAATCCAAGAACAAATGAACCGAGCCGGATACCAACAAAAATCGATGTGAAACCAGCAATGGCTTTTAATACCGATTCATTAGATACCGCAAATAATGCCGGGATAACAACAGAGGTGGCCGCCAATAAGCTCATTCTTCGTGCAATTAATTCATAATGAACCGACGATTCATTAGGTTTAAAAAAACGCTTATACAGATCAAACGTAGCGACCGTTGCCATCGAGTTATAGGTCGAATCTAATGTCGACATCGCAGCCGCAGCCAACGCAGAAATAATAAGGCCGACAACAATAGGATTTGTATGATTAAACACAAAATCCAAAATAACTTCATTGCTGTTTGTGAAATGTTGGTCTTGATAAAACACACTTAACAAAGCGCCAATAATGGCAAAGAATAAATACACAAAAAAAGCACCATACCCACAAAGTAACATGGATTTTTGAGCTGTCTTTTCACATTTTGTTGCCAACGTACGCTGAATAATCAGTTGATTCGTTCCATATACGCTTAAATGTAGAAAGCTCACGGCAATCACACCTGCCCATAATGTTGTGTCTACCCCAAAATTAAACTCAAGATTAATAATATTAAGATGTTCGCGAGACACTGCGCTCGGCGTATTAATTTCTATCAATAGAAATACAAAAATACAAAGACTGCCCACAAGTAAAACGGCAGACTGCAATACATCAGTCCAAATAACCGTAGAGATGCCACCGAAATACGTATACACCGCCGTAAATACACTCATCGCGATGATTGCTTCCGAAATATTAATCGGCAAAACTTGCACCAAAATCAACGCGACCGCATAAAGAACAATCCCTGATGAGATACATTGAACTAAAATGAACACCATTGAATTGATGGTTCTAGCATACACGCCAAAACGAAGCTCTAAATATTCATAGATCGACGTTAATCCAAGTTTATAAAACACAGGAACAAAAAAAATCACCGTAAAAAAGATAACAATGGGATAGTTAAGATGAATACTCATCACTTCCATTCCAGAGCTATAAACCCACCCGGGCATGCCCACAAATGTCATTGTACTAATGTAAGTTGCCAGTATCGAAACACCCGCGGTAAACCAGCCAAACTGCTTCCCCCCAGTGGAGAAGTCCCCTGCTTTACTATGGCGTTTATTCACAAGATAACTGATGAACATGGTCGAAAACACATAGATCGCCACCACCACAAAACTTGAATACGTAACCATTTATAATTATTCCTGTCTTCCTGAGAAAATGATCAGCACCAATATTACTTAAAATTCATCCAATTTAATCAAACCACAATAACAAACGTGATAAAAATCACTAACAAGTGCTGAAAAAGCACACAGTAACGATAAGACATAGCCATAATGAGATCATGATCTCTAAAAAAGAAAAAATGGGTACGCACCCATTTCAAACTCGACTTGGATCACGATCTTTGATCTCTAAAAAAACTATGATTCACCCTAAAAGTAAATCATCAAAACGCACCGTTCTATCAGTGCTGAAATAAAACTAACTAATGGATTAAATAAGGTTTGATAAAGATGACTACCAAAAAACACATGAGTGAAGTCCCAATAGCCCAAAGAATAACAGCCTATTTAGCCATTCTTGTTGGCTATTTTTTCTACTGCTATAACTTTGTAATTATTGATTATGTTCGCCCTTATATCGTAGAGGCCTACGATGGTATTAGCCTTGCTGACACCGCACAATTCTATACTTGGCAATCAGTTGGGGCTCTTATTGGTGCGTTGAGTTGTGCTTGGGTTGCTTCCAACTTTGGTAAAAAATCGACATTAATCGTGATCACCGCTCTCAATGGTGGCGCAACAATTCTCAATATGATGTTTACCGATTACACCATGTGGGCACTAATGCGATTCATCATCGGTATTTCACTTGGTGGCTACTTCACTGTTGCGGTGAGTTTAATGATTGGCCTTTTCACACCAACGGTACGAGGAAAATTAACCGCATTCGCTTCTTCAATGTTCTCTGTCGCTCTAATGGTCATGGGCGCTTACGCGGCCTTCATTACCAGTATTGATGCTCCTTGGCAGAGCCTAATGTGGGTTGGTGGTATTCCTCCGTTAGTCGCCGCTGCCATTATGATTTTTATTCTACCAAACGATAAAAAGATCATTGCTTATGGTGAAGAAAGCGAAAACGACGCAACAAATAATGACACTCCAGTGAAAAAAGGGACCTGGGGCGAGATGCTAAGTAAGCCTTATCGCACAATTACCATTACTTGTTTATTACTGGCTGGCCTGAACTTTTATGGATATCAATTTTTTAGTGGCTTTGTAACAACTTACTTACGCGACGTTCGCCAATTTGACGGTGCAACCATTGGTATGATTTTCTCAATATCTGCATTTGGTTCATTATTTGGTGCTTGGATATGGGGAGCCGTCGCTGATAAATATGGCCGTAAAGTAAATGCTTTCGGCTTCATTCTTGCCGGAATTATGGTGTCAATTTTCTTTATTGCGCCAAGTGACGTCATGATTGGTAGTTTAAATATGCTCGCTCTATTAGGGCTTATATACAACTTTGGACTTTCTGCATCTGCCGTATGGGGAGGATATTTTTCTGAACTGTTTCCCGCTCATCTGCGCAGCTACGGTGCTGCACTCTTTCATGGTGGTCGTATTATCGGAATGTGGGCTCCAATGGTTCTTGTTTTTATTCAAGAGCGTTCAAGCCTTGAAACTGCAATGTGGGGGTCTCCAATCATCTGGATCTTAGCGGGTCTGCTGTGGTTATCACTACCTGAAACGTTGAAAGATGGCATTTTTGATAGAAATAAAAAGCGAAAAACAGCACAAGCCTAATTCAAAATAAGTTACTCACAATCAAAATAAGCGAGCTTCATTAAGCTCGCCAATATTAAGAGAGAAATAAGATGTCTAAATATCAAGAAGCAAAACGAATCGTTCGTGCATATTTTGATGCGATAGAAAACGCAACTCACGAAAATGTATCCGACATACTAAAAGAACACACTTCTGACGATTATTTATGGCGCAGTGTTTATCCATTTCGTGAACAAAAAGGGGCACAAGCTGCTGCAGATACTTTTTGGTCGCCGATACTAAAATCAATGACACGCATGCAACGTCGTCAAGATATCTTCATCGGTGGTAATAACGAAATTAATCCAGATGAAATTTGGGTAATGAGTATGGGCCACTTTATGGGTCTATTCGATGCTGAATTTTTAGGTATGCGCCCTACCGGAAAAATAATGAATGTTCGTTATGCTGAATTTAACTGCGTTCAAAATGGAAAAATAACGAAAACAGGTCTTTTCTTAGATCTTTTAGGCATGATGGACCAAGCTGGTTGCTATCCATTACCCCCTTCAACCGGTAAGCATTTTGTTTATCCTGGACCACGCAACCATGATGGTCTGTTGTTTGAAGATGCAGCACCAGAAGAAGGAATTGCAACGCTGGCATTGGTGAATAAAATGGTCGATGACCTTTCAGCCCTTAATGACAGTGGTGCAATGGGATGCCCTCCTGAAGTCTTAGCAAAAAGCTGGTCTAAAGATATGATTTGGTATGGTCCTTGTGGTATCGGTGCCTCTTACACCATCCCTCGCTACCAACAACAACATCAATTACCATTCCGTAATAACTTAAAAGATAAAAAATTCAATGGTCACGTCTGTCGCTTTGCTGAGGGAAATTTTTCGTGTTTCTTCGGATGGCCAAATCTATCAAATACGCCAACAGGTGGTTTCTTGGGTATGACTGGCGGCGAAGTGCGTGCTGATATGCAAGTCGTCGATGTGTATTACCGAGATAACGATAAACTGTCTGAAAACTGGGTATTAATCGATCTCCCTTATTGGCTAAAACAACAAGGCTTAGATGTTTTTGAACGAACTCAAACAATCATGAATCCTGAGCTGTAATATACCCAAAATAACGAATAATCTTTTAGATTATCGCAACCTTATCCGGTGTGTGCCTTGTCATAAATGAGGCACTTTCCCATCACCGTTTAGACGCTGAGTTTATGAATACCATTTTATTCTATGGTAGACTCTAAGCAACTTAATTGACTGATAATCAATAAAATATGACTCTTCCAAAATCAATGATAACGTCTAAAGATGTAGCAAAACTTGCCGGAGTTTCTCAATCTACGGTTTCTCGTGTTTTTATTCCTGGTAGCTCCGCATCAGAAAAAACAAAGCAAAAGGTATTTGAAGCAGCAAAAACCCTAAACTACCGACCGAATGCATTTGCCCGTAGTTTAACGACCAATGAATCGAAACTTATTGGTTTAGTTTTTCCTGATGCCGACTATCCAATCCACATGAAAACACTGCAATTAATCTCTAATGAATTACAGAAAAAAGGATTTTCAGCCGTATTGATCCCATGGCAAATAGATGAAGATAAACAACATTCAATTCCTAATATCTTTCAGTACCGAGTTGATGGTGTCATTGCCGCTTCAGCAACGCTCAACAAATCGTTATACGAAGAATGTGAAGAATTCAATATTCCTATTATTCAATACGCCCGAGTAGTCGAAGGAACAAAAAGCAGTTATGTCATTAGTGATAACTACACCGCAGGTCAAATAGCTGCTCAACATTTTCATAAAAGCAATGTGAAATCGGCATTATATTTAACTGGTGAAGTACCTACATTTACTAACGACGAACGTAAATTTGGTTTTTGCACGACTTTCGAAGAATTAACTGGGAATAAAGCTCAAGTAGTCGAAGCAACTTATGATTATTCTGATTCAATCGATACTATTCGACAATTATTTTCTCAACCTCATCGACCTGAAGCTATCTTTTGCGCGACGGATAATTTAGCGATGGCAGTCATGGATGTGGCTCGTTTAGAGTGCGGCTTACGCATACCAAAAGATCTTCAAGTAATTGGATTCGATAATATTCCTCAAACCGAGTGGCTAAATTATCAACTCACGACCTTTAAACAAGATTTTCAACGTTTAGCACGTGAATCCGTTAAGATCATTGTAGATCAGATAGAAAACAAAAATACAAACCTAGTAAGATTAATGATACCTGTCGCTTTTGTTGAACGAAAAACGACAATACAAAGTTAATTGAATCACATCAAAAAGAGATAAGGCCTTTATAAACACTAAAGATCATATCTCTAGCACTTCCCTTCCTTTCCATGTAAAATCCGGCCTCCTTCATATCCATGAGATATGACCTGACCTGAGATCAGAATACAACATTGGGAAGCAATCATGTTTAAACCAGAACTACTTTCGCCAGCTGGCAGCCTTAAAAATATGCGTTACGCGTTTGCTTACGGTGCTGATGCTGTCTATGCAGGCCAACCACGTTACAGCCTTCGTGTTCGTAACAACGAATTCAACCATGAAAACCTAGAGATCGGTATTAACGAAGCGCATGCGCAAGGTAAAAAACTGTATGTGGTATGTAATATCCAACCACATAACTCAAAGTTAAAAACCTTTATTCGTGATTTAACCCCTATCGTAGCAATGGGCCCTGATGCCTTAATCATGTCTGATCCTGGTTTAATCATGATGGTTCGTGAAGCTTTCCCTGAGGTTGTTATTCACCTATCAGTTCAAGCTAACGCAGTTAACTGGGCAACCGTGAAGTTCTGGTCAACTCAAGGTGTTGAGCGTGTGATCTTATCTCGTGAATTATCACTAGAAGAAATTGAAGAGATCCGTGAAAACTGTCCTGATACCGAATTAGAAATTTTTGTACACGGTGCATTATGCATGGCGTACTCTGGTCGATGCTTACTTTCTGGCTACATGAACAAGCGCGATCCAAACCAAGGCACATGTACAAATGCATGTCGTTGGGAATACAAAGCTGAAGAAGCAAAAGAAGACGAAAACGGTCAAATCGTTGAAGCTAATCCTACCGGTGTTGAGATTCAAGACGTGGAAGTTCAAGAAGAACGTCCTGACAATACATTAGGTTTAGGCAAACCAACTGACGAAGTGGTTCTTCTTTCTGAAGCACACCGCCCTGAAGAGAAAATGGCTGCATTTGAAGATGAGCATGGTACTTACATCATGAACTCTAAAGATCTTCGTGCTATCCAACACGTAGAGCGTCTAACCAAGATGGGCGTTCACTCGCTTAAAATCGAAGGTCGTACTAAGTCTTTCTATTACTGTGCGCGTACTGCTCAAGTATATCGCAAGGCGATTGATGATGCGGTTGCTGGTAAGCCATTTGATGAAAGCCTAATGGGGACACTAGAGAGCCTAGCTCACCGTGGTTACACAGAAGGTTTCTTACGTCGTCATACACATGATACATACCAAAACTACGATTACGGTTACTCTATCTCTGATTCTCAACAATTCGTTGGTGAATTTACGGGTAAACGTCGTGGTGATTTAGCGGAAGTTGATGTTAAAAACAAATTCCTAGTGGGCGACTCTGTTGAGATCATGACGCCACAAGGTAACTTAACCTTCACGCTAGAAATGATGGAAAACCGTAAGAGTGAAGCCGTTGATTCAGCGAAAGGAAATGGCCACTTTGTGTTCATCCCTGTTCCTGCAAACGTAGATTTAGAATACGGTCTATTAATGCGTAACTTACACACGGGTGAAGACACTCGTAACCCACACGGTAAGTAAGTAATGGCGTTATTGATCAATAAAAAATGCATTAACTGTGATATGTGTGAGCCTGAGTGTCCAAACGAAGCGATCACCATGGGCGACAAGATCTACGAAATCAATCCCGATCTTTGTACTGAATGTAAGGGACATTACGAAGTCCCTACGTGTCAGTCAGTTTGCCCGATTAACAATTGCGTTATTTCTGATCCAAACAACATAGAAACGGATGATCAGCTATTAGAAAAATTTGTGAAACTTCAAGGTCTCGCCTAGTTTTTACTGCTCTTCTTGTTTCACTAAAAATGCCCAATGACCGTTAAATGTCATTGGGCATTTTTGTATCTTAACGGTGTGTTTCTTATTTCTTGATAAGTCCATACGGCTTACCAATAAATATGTTCGGTTCATTTTGAATAGTGGGAGCGGCATGTGGTGTCTGCCAATCGAGTAACATTATCGCCAATACATTCCGATGTTCACCATCCGTCAAATCTGTACCTTCAGTCGTTGATGGCACCATGTTTTTTTGGCGATTAATATCATCTTGAATGTGTTTTTGTGTTTTATAAACAACAGGATCATTCTCTAATCCGGCCAATAAAAACGTAATTCCAACCTCTGAAATAATATCTTCTTTCGAACGTTCTAAAATTATATCGATGTTATTTCTAAGATAATCGTATATCCATTGATGATCCGATTCTTTTAAAGGAAGTTGATAGTACTTTGAATCCGCCAACAGTATATGAGTTAAACCGTAAATTTTATTGCCAAATTGCTGTTGAGATAATCCGGCGTCTTTATCATCTGGATACGCTAATTTAAATGCCTCAATAAATTCATCAACCACATCTTGCTCGCCTAACTGGCGCAACCAATACACTTGATTAGCAAGTTGCGCTGCCCACGCCTTTATCATTGCTTCGTTCGTTGCGTACTTCTTAAAGTCATAATGACGAATGATTTCTCGCAGCTCTTTATCATTACGATGTTTTAAGCCATATTCATCCGCTCTTGCCATCGATCCTAAAAGATCAATACCAAGATATAGATACTCAGGCATCGTTTTCGTTGCTTGATAACGAAGGATACTGCGACTATCGCTCTCATCAATATAACTATTTAACCGCTTATTAGCGTAGGCTTCTATTTGTTTTTTTGTATGCACCTCAGTTGAAAACTGATTCAAACGACTGGCCACTCTCGCCATATCTGACCATATAGCGGATGAGTATTTCGGATCCATCGTTTGACGATACATACGCAATCCATAATGACCCGCTTTAAATGCTGGCAACGTATAGAGTTGGCTTTCATAAGTATGGCGAATAGAGGCGGCATCTTGCTCAAAACTGGGCGTTGTTCTCCCACCTTCCATAATTTCAGCTTGAGAAAGTGGCACAATAAAAAATGAAACCATGAATAGCAACGTTTTCAATCTACACGCAAACATATTATCTCCGCCAATTATTTTTCATGTCTTATAATTTCATAGGCATTATAAGTGCACCTATTTACATAATAATAACTTCAATTTAATGAACCGTCATGAGAAAGTCAGATGGACGTGATTTATTGACGAGAATAGAAGGTGCACAAGGTGTAAACTTCTCTGCCAGTTATTTTGCAACACCACTGATAATGCCTTTCTTACGAGGTGGTATATCTGAAGGTGATGTCGCCTTATATGATAAATCACTTACCGCAGGGGTTGGTTATTTTGGTTTACTGAATGACAAGAATACACTCGGTTTTGCGTTAAATTGGAGTGAGGTAAGCGAAGATTTGTTAGGTGAGTTTGGCGTTAAACAAACAGACCAAATTACATCAGAAATTTATTACAATATCGCGGTAAATGAATTTATTCAGATAACCCCTGATCTTCAATATATTAAAGATCCGGCATTTTCAAATGAAAGCAGTACATGGGTCATCGGCTTAAGAGCCAGAGTTATTATTTAATTTAGACGTATAAAAAAGACAAAAAAATAGCCATCACGCGTGATGGCTATTTTTATTTAACGATTCACTTATTTAGTTAAATCATCAAAGAAGTTCTTAACACCAGATAAGAAACCTTCTGATTTAGGATTGTGCTTCTTCGCATCTTTCCCATCAAATGATTCTTGGAACTCTTTAAGCAGCTCTCTTTGGCGTTTCGTTAATTTAACTGGAGTTTCAACAATTAATTTAACGATTAAATCACCCGCACTATGAGTACGAACACCTTTAACGCCTTTACCACGCATACGGAACATACGGCCCGTTTGTGTTTCTAGTGGTACTTTTAGGCTTACACGCCCATCAAGTGTAGGGACTTCAACTTCACCACCCAGTGCCGCCATTGTAAAGCTTACTGGCACCTCACAGTATAAGTTGTTACCATCACGATCAAAGATATTGTGCTCTTTTACATGAACTTGTACGTATAGATCGCCAGCTGGAGCGCCGTGCTCTCCGGCTTCGCCTTCACCAGATAAACGAATGCGATCGCCCGTATCTACACCAGAAGGAATCTTAACGTTAAGTGTTTTTGTCTTTTGTACTCGACCATCGCCATGACAAGAATTACATGGGTCTTTAATGATCTTACCTTTACCATGACAAGTAGGACATGCCTGCTGCACAGCAAAGAAGCCTTGACGCATTTGAACTTGGCCTTGACCATGACACGTGCTACAAGTTGTTGAAGAAGTCCCTTTTTTAGCGCCCGTTCCATCACATGGTTCACAGGCCGCTAACGTTGGAATTTCAATGTCTTTCTCACAACCACGAACCGCTTCTTCTAGCGTAAGTTCCATGTTGTAACGTAAATCTGAACCACGTTGTGCACGTTGCTGACCGCCACGACGGCCACCACCAAAAATATCACCAAACACATCGCCAAAAATATCGCCAAAGTCACCTTGACCGCCGCCAAAGCCGCCGCCACCCATACCACCTTGTTCAAAAGCCGCATGACCGTATTGATCATATGCCGCACGCTTTTGAGCATCAGTTAGGATTTCATACGCAACTTTTACTTCTTTAAACTTTTCTGGCGCAGTTTCATCACCCTGATTACGGTCTGGATGGAATTTCATTGCTAGACGTTTATAGGCTTTCTTTATATCACGCTCAGAAGCATCACGGCTCACACCTAATACTTCATAAAAATCACGTTTAGACATGCTTTGGTCACCAATTCTTTTGATACTGCCGGCAGTGACACCGTCAGTATGAGTTCAATCTAGATAATCAGGTTCAACGTTCGAGAATGATTATCTAGATTGACCTATTAATTACGAATTTGCGGGCGGTAGAGAAAACTCCAACGCCCGCAATATATTTTCTATCGAGAAACCGATAATTAATTCATTAAGTTATAAGTCGCTAGTTCAAGGAAAAAGCACGGAGTTTACGTTAGTAAATGAGTACTTTTAACGCCGAAATAGCGGCTTAAAACGACAGGAATTATTTATCCTTAACTTCTTCGAACTCAGCGTCTACTACATCATCTTCTTGCTTAGGTTGCTCACCTGCGTCAGCACCTTGTGCTTGCGCTTTCTGTTGAGCGATTTCCATTAGCTTTTGTGCTGCTTGCATTAGCTCTTGAGTTTTCGCATCGATTACTTCTTTATCATCGCCTGACTTAACGTCTTCTAGAGCTTTGATTGCTGCTTCGATTTTTTCTTTCTCGTCAGCTGGAAGTGCATCGCCTGCTTCTTCAATTTGTTTCTTAGTACCGTGAATCATTTGGTCAGCTTGGTTACGAGCAACAACTAATTCTTCGAACTTTTTGTCCGCGTCTTTATTCGCTTCTGCTTCTTGTACCATTGCTTCGATTTCTTCAGGAGTTAAACCACCTGATGCTTGGATAGTGATCTTCTGCTCTTTACCAGTAGATTTATCTTTCGCAGATACGTTTAGGATACCATCAGCATCTAGATCGAAAGTTACTTCGATTTGTGGCATGCCACGTGGTGCTGCTTGAATACCTTCTAGGTTAAATTGACCTAGAGATTTGTTGTATGTCGCTTGCTTACGCTCACCTTGAAGTACGTGGATAGTTACCGCACTTTGGTTATCTTCAGCTGTAGAGAACGTTTGATCCGCTTTTGTTGGGATCGTTGTATTCTTCTCGATTAGTTTAGTCATAACACCACCCATCGTTTCGATACCGAAAGACAGAGGAGTTACATCTAGAAGAAGTACATCTTTAACATCACCAGACAATACGCCACCTTGAACTGCAGCACCCATTGCTACTGCTTCATCAGGGTTAACGTCACGGCGAGCTTCTTTACCGAAGAACTCAGCAACTTTAGCTTGAACCATAGGCATACGCGTTTGGCCACCAACTAGGATAACGTCAGTGATTTCGTTTACAGATAAATCTGCATCCGCTAGAGCAACTTTAAGAGGCTCAAGAGTACGAACAACTAAGTCTTCAACTAAAGATTCTAGTTTTGCACGTGTTACTTTAACGTTCATGTGCTTAGGACCAGTTGCATCAGCAGTAACGTAAGGAAGGTTTACGTCAGTTTGTTGAGCTGAAGATAATTCAATCTTCGCTTTTTCTGCTGCTTCTTTAACACGTTGCATAGCAAGTGGATCAGTTTTAAGGTTAATACCTTGTTCTTTTTTGAACTCGTCAACTAAGAAATTGATCATACGGTTATCGAAATCTTCACCACCTAGGTGAGTATCGCCGTTTGTAGCAAGAACTTCGAAAGTTTGCTCGCCATCAACGTTGTCGATTTCAATAATTGAAATATCGAATGTACCACCACCAAGGTCGTATACTGCGATAGTGCGATCGCCGCCTTTCTTATCAAGACCGTAAGCTAGCGCTGCTGCTGTTGGTTCATTGATGATACGTTTAACATCAAGACCCGCAATACGACCCGCATCTTTCGTTGCTTGACGTTGAGCATCGTTAAAGTAAGCAGGTACAGTTACTACTGCGCCAGTCACTTCTTCGCCTAGGAAATCTTCAGCTGTTTTCTTCATTTTCTTAAGAATTTCAGCAGACACTTGAGGAGCAGCCATTTTTTGGCCTCGTGCTTCAACCCATGCATCGCCATTATCAGCTTTGATAATTTTGTATGGCATAATTTCGATATCACGTTGAACTTCTTCGTCTTCAAAACGACGACCGATCAGACGCTTAATCGCAAATAATGTATTTTGTGGGTTAGTAATTGCTTGACGCTTAGCTGGCTGACCTACAAGAGTTTCGCCATCAGTGTATGCAACTACCGATGCAGTTGTGCGTTCGCCTTCTGCATTCTCTAAAATACGTGGCGTATCGCCATCTAGAACAGCAACACAAGAGTTAGTAGTACCTAAGTCAATACCAATGATCTTACCCATCAGGTTATCTCCAATTTATCTATTTAAACTTACTCAAAACAACTTGAGTAAAGGTTGGGACTGAATCCCATAATTCATTCTATGACTAATAAATAAGGGCGTGAAATCACAATTCAAGGGAAAAAATAAAAAAAGTGTCATTTATTTTAAAAATAAACAAAAAAGCCTAGCAATTAGGCTAGGCTCTTATTCGAAATCAATATTCTTATTAGCTCTTCTTTAAAAAGAACGCTCTCTTACAAAAGAATCAAGACTCATTTTATTTTAATGATCATAAAAACTCACAGGAGGCGGATTCTCATACCATTCATCTTTTGTTAAATAGGTTTTCCCTCCGGCTTTCACATAAGGGCTATTCTTATCAACAATTGACAAATTTTCTGGAGCCACGGTCCCCATATAATACCAAGTCGGCGTCGTTGTTAAATACTGAAAACGACTTCCTCCTGCACCTGGTAGATAATTAGCGTTTGATAAATCACCATGTGATACTGACGTATTTACCGTTGGATAATAATCAGCACCCGTGCTTATTAATATTTTTGCCTCTTCACTGTCTTTTTTGTTGTTTTCATTATCTGTAACCAACCAAGCTTGGATTCGAACAAAAGCAGCAACAACATTTTCACCATCGATAGATACTTTACTTGTTCCCCCATGAAGTGGGTAATGCTTACGATGAATCTTGTATTCTTTGATACCAGAATCAGAACGACGATACGGAACATCTTCTATGTATTTAATTATATTATGAGAATAATAAGCCGCCCAAGAAATAGGCTGTTTATCCTCAGTGGCATTTACCCATTCCGCAGTAGATGGATTCATACTTCCATCAACCGAACGTAATAACCAAATGTCAGTATCACCGATCGCGATACGAACATTTGTCGCCTTATTCTCTTGCGCTTCAAATACCGTAAACCATTGAGTCATCCCACTCCAATAATCAGACGTCGTGATACTTTTATCTACGATTTCATTAGCCCAATAAGATGGCGCCGCATTCCCTCTAGGAACCCCTTGTACAATCGTAGCTCCATGAGCCCAAGCAGACGTTAAAGGAGCATCATATAACAACGCATCATTAGGCAGTGCCATTGAAGCGTACGTTTCAGAAGCGACAACATGTGCAGCCAGACTAAAAGGGGCATACAAGCATAAGGCGCTACAAAATAGCGACAGTGATTTTAATTTCATATTTACTTCCATTAACGAAACTCATTACATCCATGATGATTAAAATGTAGTAAAAAACAAAATAAATAACGACTCTCCATAAGGGCTACATCTCAAGTTTTGACGTTCGTTCCTTATTTATAAGACCCATTCCCAAAACAAAGACTTCACATCTTAAACCAGAGACAAAAAAAAGCGGTACCATCGCTGATACCGCTTAATTTAAATTAACTTAATAAATCAAAAAAAATTGATTATTGAGCAACCATAACCATTGCAGGACGAATAACTTGCTCATTTAATGAGTAGCCTTTTTGCATTACAACCATTACGGTGTTTGATTCATGATCTGGACTTGCTTGCATACCAATGGCTTGGTGGTGCTCAGGATTAAAGGTTTCACCCACTGGGTTAATCACTGTTAGACCAAACTTTTCGATTGTTGAAATAAACGTTTGTAATGTAAGTTCAACACCTTCAAGCAACACTTTTGCCGCTTCGTTTTCTTTATCTCCGCTTTCTAGAGCACGCTCTAGATTGTCGATAACAGGCAATAGTTCACCAGCAAATTTCTTCAGTGCGTATTTACGCGCTTTATCAATATCACCTTCAGCACGACGACGAACATTTTGCTCTTCAGCTTTCGCTCGTAAAACCGCATCTTGTTGCTCTTTAAGTTGCGCTTGGCTTACAAGTAATGCCGCTTCTAATTCTGCAATTTTAGCGTCTTGGCTTTCTTCCATAGATTCGTTCCACTCAACATCGGCTTCAGTACCAATAGCTTCGATTTGATCTTCAACTACGATTTCTTCGTTTACTTTTTTTTCTTCGTTATTCATTTCTGCTTCTCCAGAAGACTGCTGATTAGCCATAAAGCGATCTTAATACAAACCAAGGCGACGCTCTACAAGCAAATTAAAACTTTGTCATTATTATGGGGACTAAATAAAGCGATTCAAGCATAATAGTATTAATTGTAACATTTGTTCCCCATTTAATGATGGATGATGGATATGAAAACAGCTTTTAACGTTATAGCAATCATTGGTAAACCTAGAGATCCTAATGCCATAAAAACGCATTTAGCCTTATACGATTGGCTTACTGAGCTAAATTATACGGTTTTATTGGATGAGCGTTTACGTGAAGCTCTCCCTACTATACCTGATGAATGCTTTAATCATCTTCCTAAACTTGGTGAGTTAGCCGATCTTGCAATTGTTGTTGGTGGTGATGGGAACATGCTCGGCGCGGCACGTGTATTATCACGCTTTGATATTTCCGTTATTGGCGTAAATAGAGGGAATCTTGGGTTCTTAACTGATCTTGACCCTGATAATTTTAAAGAGCCATTAACTGAAGTATTAAATGGAGAATTCATAAAAGAAGAACGTTTCTTACTTGAATCTGAAGTTCACCGTCATGGACAATTAAAAAGTCACAATTCAGCGTTTAATGAAGTTGTCCTTCACCCTGGACAAGTGGCACATATGATTGAATTTGAAGTCTATATTGATGATAGCTTTGCGTTCTCTCAACGCTCTGATGGCTTGATTATTTCAACCCCAACAGGATCAACCGCTTATTCTTTGTCTGGTGGTGGTCCGATCCTTTCTCCTAATTTAAATGCCATTTCAATTGTTCCTATGTTTCCACATACGCTTTCAAGTCGACCTTTAGTCGTTGAGGGAGGCCGCCATATTAAATTATTAGTTTCCCCAGATAATCGCAGTTCACTTGAAGTCAGTTGTGATGGACAAGTCTCTTTACCAGTTAGCCCAGGTGACGAAGTTCATATTTTCCAAAGCCCAGGCAAGTTGCAACTTATCCACCCCAAAGATTATAGCTACTATCATGTACTTAGAAATAAGTTAGGCTGGTCTAGTAAGCTTTTCTAAAAACCATAATCTTAAATCATAAGCGATTCACAAAAAATTCAAATAAACTTTACTGTATAAAGAAACAGTATATACTGTTTCTTTATACAGTATTTTAGTGTTATTTAAATTTCGTAGAGAATGGCTTATGTTGGCACATATTAAAATTACTCATTTCGCAATCGTGAAATCGCTAGAATTAGATCTTACCAAAGGCATGACCACCATTACTGGTGAAACTGGTGCCGGTAAATCTATCGCGATTGATGCTCTTGGTTTATGTCTAGGTGATCGAGCTGAAGCGTCAATGGTTCGCCAAGGCGAAGAAAAAGCAGAGATCACAGTTCTCTTTACTTTAGAGAACAATATTAATGCTAAGCGATGGTTAGAAGATAACGAATTATACGATGGCAATGATTGTATTCTACGCCGTGTAATCACTAAAGAAGGGCGCTCTCGTGGCTTTATTAATGGCAGCCCTGTACCTGCAACACAGCTAAAAACACTAGGTCACTTATTAATTAATATTCATGGTCAACATGCTCATCATGAATTAATGAAACCTGAATATCAGCTCAATATGTTAGACCAATACGCTGGACATCTTTCTCTATTAAATAAAACACGCAGTCGTTATCAAGCATGGCGCCAATGTGATAATTCATTGAAACAATTAATCAAAAACAGTCTACAAAACGAAGCGCAAAAACAACTGATTGAATACCAAATAAAAGAATTGAATGAATTAGCATTAGGTGAAGAAGAATTCGCAACCCTTGAGGAAGATCATAAACGTCTTTCAAATTCGAGTGAATTAGTTGATTACTGCCAACAAGCCGTCTCTCTGTTGTATGAAAACGATGATGTGAATGCACTTCAACTTCTTCAACATGCAAATAATCATATTCAACAATTAAGTCAGCTTGACCCGCAATTGGCCCCATTAACTGAAATGTTAAATGACGCGATGATTCAAGTAGAAGAAGCAAACCATGAGCTTAAGCATTATTTAGATACTATCGATGTTGACCCTTCTCAAATCGCTTATGTCGAAGAGCGCTTCAGTAAAGTCATGTCAATGGCTAAAAAGCACCATGTCATCGCTGATGAATTATATGAACATCATCAACAACTCTTAGCTGAATATGAACGTTTAGATTGCTCCGATGAAAAACGAGAACTACGCGAACAAGAAGTAGAAGAATTAAAACAACACTTCTTAGAGTCTGCACATAAGCTCACTAAAAGTCGTCAACGTTACGCAAAAGAGCTAAACAATAAAATCACGGAAAGCATGCAGACATTAAGCATGGAAAAAGCCGTTTTTGATATTCAAATAGAAAGTGATGCCGCCACTAAAATTTCACCACTAGGCATTGATACTTTATGTTTCAAAGTATCAACCAACCCGGGGCAGCCTTTACACCCTATCGCTAAAGTTGCTTCTGGTGGTGAGCTATCTCGAATTTCTCTGGCTATACAAGTTATTACGGCGCAAAAAATAGAAACACCAAGTTTGATTTTTGATGAAGTTGACGTCGGTATCAGTGGACCAACTGCAGCCGTTGTAGGAAAAATGCTTCGCACTTTAGGTGAATCAACCCAAGTACTGTGTGTTACCCACCTGCCTCAAGTTGCAGGCTGTGGGCATAACCAATTATTTGTTGAAAAACAAACAACGTCAGGAAAAACAGAAACACAAATGCGCCCACTTAACACACAAGAACGCGTAGAAGAATTAGCTCGTTTACTTGGCGGAACTAAAATTACAGCACATACCTTAGCTAATGCCAAAGAATTGTTAGACGCAGCTTAAATAGCCTTATCTACTTACATCGATGTAAGCAGATAAATACATAAGACTAAGATAAACGAAGCCAGTACAACCATTGTATTGGCTTTTTTATTTCACTTTATCGGCAATTTACGACGAAAAAAACACAATAGATGCAACTAGATTCAAAATTTAGGGTCAAAATACACCAGAACAGGCTTAACCTTTTTACTTATCAAGTCAGCTTGTTTATCATCTATTTAATTATTTAAAAGGCTAAAGCTGTACGAACTATGCAATTCAAAAAATGGATCATTGCTCTACCCCTTGCTGCTGGACTATTGGGTGGTTGCTCGCTAGTAGAACCATTGGTATATCGAATCGATATTAGCCAAGGTAACTACGTCGAACAGGAAGCCGTCGATAAACTGCGATTTGGCATGACAAAACAACAAGTACAGTTTGTTATGGGTTCTCCAATGCTTGTTGAATCAGGCTACCCAAATACTTGGTATTACATTTATCTATTTACTCATGGACACGAGAAATCAGTTCAAAAGGACATGATTGCTCAGTTTGATGATAATGGTAATCTAACCAGTATTGAGGGATATTTCCCTATGAGCGATAGCTTCTTCGAAAAAATGTAATTTTCCTTACAAAAGAAAAACTACGTTCAAACACAAAAAACCGGAAATCGTTAAACGACTTCCGGTTTTTTATTTTCCGATACTGCTCTATTTTTTAGCGGCTTCTTTTTTTGCTTGTGCCGCTCTTTTTCGTCGAATCTCTTTTGGATCAGCAAGTAATGGTCGATAAATTTCTATACGATCTTTATCTCTGATTGTCGCATCTAACTTTACGTTACGGCTAAATACACCGACTTTATTTACCACTAAATCAATATCAGGATAACGTTCTAATACACCAGATTGCTCAATGATCTCTTGAACGGTTTGATCTGCTTTTACGGCAAGTTTAAAAACCACTTGCTCTGTTGGCAAGGCATACACCACTTCAACATGTATCATCTCGTTAATTATTGACATAAATCTGCTTCGCTCGCTGGGTAAATGAATTCACCATATTATTAGTAAGCTCTTGAAAAACCTTACCAAATGCCATTGCAACTAACGCGTTGGTAAATTCAAAATCTAATTTTAGTTCTACTTTACACGCCGTTTCATCTAATTCAGTAAAATGCCATCCACCCGTTAATGATTTAAAAGGCCCATCAACCAAGTTCATTCCTATGATTTGAGCATCAACTAACGTATTTTCGGTAATAAACGTCTTCTTTATGCCTGCTTTTGCTACATCGACCGACGCTATCATAGAACATTCTGTTTGTTCTATGATCTTAGAACCAGAGCACCCGGGTAAGAACTGAGGATAAGACGCAACATCATTGACTAAATCATACATCTGCTTTGCACTGAAAGGTACTAATGCAGAACGGCTAACCTGAGGCATAAATTCTCCTTTACATAATAGAGGGTTGCATCATACCATCTTGATGTTAAGAGCCAAACTACTTCCCCTATTCTCAACTAATAACGTATAATGTGGGCATTATGGCAAAGAAGAAATCAAAAGATAAAGCGGGCAGTAATACCATTGCTATGAACAAGCAAGCTCGCCACGAATATTTCATTGAAGATGAAATCGAAGCTGGGGTCGAACTCCAAGGCTGGGAAGTTAAATCTCTTCGTTCTGGTAAAGTAAATATCGCGGAAAGCTACGTATATGTTCGCGATGGCGAAATTTTCATTAGTGGTATGAACATAACACCACTGCAAGCAGCATCGACTCATGTTGTTGCGAACCCTACTCGTGTTCGTAAACTTTTAATGAGCCGTAAAGAAATTGATAATCTAATCGGTCGTGTTAACCGTGAAGGTATGACACTTGTTGCTACTACCATGTACTGGGTTCGCTCTTGGGCGAAAATAAAAGTTGGTGTAGCAAAAGGTAAGAAACTGCACGATAAACGTACAGATTCAAAAGAAAAAGACTGGAACAGAGATAAAGCTCGAATTATGAAGAGTAGTTTGCGTTAATTTCAACCAGTTAGACTGATACTAACTAGACAGACGCTGTTTTTCTGTTAGTATCATCAAGTACCAAATCTTTGGGGCTGATTCAGGATTCGACGGGAATTTTGAAACCCTAGGAGCATGTCGTGGGGCGGTTGGCCACGTAAAAAGCCGCAAAAAAATAGTCGCAAACGACGAAAACTACGCACTAGCAGCTTAATAACCTACTCGGTGCTCTCCTGCCCTAGCTTCCGTTTGTAAGACGGGGAATAACAGGGGATCAAACCCAAACGAACTAGAATGGATTCTCCCACCTGAGAGATGAAGTTTGAATTATAATTCAGGTTAGCCATAAGATAGCGTGTCGGTTCGCAGTTTTACGGTGAAATTAAAGATCGACTAAACATGTAGCGCCAACGGTGAACGGTTCTCGGACGGGGGTTCAAATCCCCCCAGCTCCACCAAACGTTTGGAAAAGCCCAACTTCGAAAGAGGTTGGGCTTTTTTGTATTTGTAAGTTATGTATCTATGCCTAACCACATAGAAAAACCATAATTATCAATATAAAACAATAAATTACAAAAACTCAAAAATAAGCTAAAGATTCAGCTAATCATAATATCATGCTATAAAAAAATCCCAATATCTTTGGATACTAGGATTCTTCGTGTATAGATTGTCATTTTATAAGGTAAATGGGAATAAATCAGAAAATCATCACTCCCTCTGATTAGTACTCTATTTTATGTCTTAGCTATCGTTGCAACCTCAACAGGACACCCTGCTTTTCTGCATACCCCTTCATCACAAAAACGGCAAATACGTCTTGCTTCAACAACATTACCAGTCATCGCAGAAAGAATCGTTTCTAATATAGGAACAATCGTTTCTTTCTCTCGCTCACCAAGGAAATCAAGAACACCACTTGTTATTTTTTCACGAGCTAAAAGTATTTTATTTGCACGCTCTCGTCCTGCATCAGTAACGCATAAAACAACGGCTCTAGCGTCTATTTTACTGCGATGTCGATCAACAAGCCCATCATGTACAAGATTATTCACAAGCCGAACAGATCCTGAATGAGTCAACCCAAGCACTTTACTTAGCATCTCAATACCATCATTTGGATGGTTATTAATGGCAACTAAAGCCGTTTCGTGACTAAGGCTACGCCCATCAAGTTCTGCGACTTCCATTTCTATGTTAGAAGCTATCGTTGTGGCGAATGCACCAAGTAGATTCTTTAAATAATTATCATCAGTCATATCTGCATTATATGTGAGTCAGTCATAAAAAACTATAGACAAAAAATAAATACCCTGCAATACTCTCGAAATATACATGAGCCGCGCATACAAATGCATAAATTAATGTTTGTACGTTAATGACACTCCAAGCGTCATCAACACTATTTTTTATTGATATAACGAGCTAATAATGAAAATTGATACTGAAGTCCTATATTATGAAAAAAAATTTAAAACAGTTTTAGGCAAAAAAATGGCCTATATAGAACACGGTGCTGGCGATCCAATCGTATTTTTACATGGTAATCCGACCTCTATATTTTTATGGCGAAATATTATTCCACACCTTGAAGGTCAAGGACGTTTAATTGCCATTGATATGATTGGTATGGGAGATTCAGACAAACTTGATAACACCAAAGATGGCAGTTATTCATTAAAAGAAAATACGCGATACACTTCAGCGTTATTGGAAGAATTGGGGGTTGATAAGAATGTCACATTGGTCTTACATGATTGGGGATCGGGTGTAGGTTTTAATTGGGCTAATCATAACCAAGAAAAAATAAAAGCAATTGCTTTTATGGAGGCCATTGTTACCACCTTTCCAACTTGGGAAGAGTTTAACCATGAGCTGCATGAACCAATCGGTATGCTACGATCTCCTGAAGGCGATAAAATGGTTCTTGAAGACAATTTTTTTATTGAAACATTACTTCAAAATGCCATTTTAAGAGAATTGACAAAAAAAGAGCATGCAGAATATCGTCGTCCATTTATAAATTCAGGCGAAGATCGCCGAGCAACGTTAGCTGGGCCTCGTCAACTTCCAATTGCTGAAACTCCAGCAGAAACAGTGACTTTAATTAACTCTTATGCCGAGTATTTAGCTCACTCGAATAATGTACCTAAACTATTTATTAATGCCGAACCGGGGGCATTTTTAGTTGGCTATGCTCGTGATTTTGTTCGTACCTGGCCTAATCTTGAAGAAATTACCGTTAAAGGGTCTCATTTTATTCAAGAAGATTCCCCACATGAAATTGGAGAAGCGTTATCTTCATGGGTAACAAAAAGGAATGTAAAATGAAAAAAATAATTTCCCTCGCTATATTGCTAACATTAAGCGGCACTGTTTATTCTCAAGATAATATCGTGTCAGAGACTCTTATAAATAAAGATAAAGAATTTACAACCGTGATGGATCCGATCCAATTTGCAAATGCTTATGGTGATGCGAATTCAGGGGATTATGGACGATTTGGTTTATTTCCTGCCAACTTTGAAACGCCTAGTCATGTTCATTCTCATGGGTATAATGCGATCGTCATTAAAGGAACAATGACAAATCCTTTTAACCATGATCAAAACCCGCCAATTTTATCTCCGGGATCGTTTTGGTCAGTAAAAGCGGGAGATATTCATACAACAGCGTGTATCTCAGATATCCCTTGTGAATTTTTTGTTTATTCAAATCAATCATTTGATTTTGATGTGAAAAAATAAAGTAACACTAATAAATGGATAGAGGCATTTACCTATCCATTTATTATTAACTATTTACGCAATTCAATGTGATTAGTTTGAGACCACACGCGTAGATCATCTAATATTTTTAATGCGGTTCGACCAAAATCAGTTAACTCATAACTGACCGCAATAGGGCGATCGCTGATCACTTTTCGAATAACCATCCCTTCTGTTTCTAGTTCTTTTAGTCGTTGATCAATCATCTTTTTACTTGCACCACCAAGCCTACGGGCTAAATCATTAAAACGTACTGGTTCATCTTTCAAATGATAAATGATGGATCCCTTCCATTTACCACCAATCAAACGCATGCCTTTTTCTATCGCGCATGGCTCATGTGACGGGTTTATCATTAGTTTGCCTTCTTTATCGTTCACTTTACTCTCATTTCCCACAATTAATCCGCCTACGTCATAACGAAAAATACACAAGTCATCCTCATCTAGTGGTTACTATTGTAAACCACTAAAATAAAAAAGCCCAACGTCAAAATGAAGTTGGGCTTTGTGTCCATCAATTGTCTTTAGGTTATTAACCGATATCTAATAATGCAGATGCGATAGCAAAATAAATGAGTACCCCTGAAATATCAGCGATAGAGGTGATCAATGGGGCACTGGCTGATGCAGGGTCTAATTTGAGCTTATGTAAACCAAAAGGCAAAACGGTTCCGATTAAGCTACCAATGAGAACAATGGCTATCATGCTTAAACCAACAACCATCGCAATATCATAACCACCACGATATAGCCCTAGCAGGTATACCGCCGCTGCCATACTTAAACCGAGACCTAACGCGACAAAAACTTCTCTTCCTAGCATTTTCGCCCAATCGTTCGGTTTTACATCACCGGTTGCTAACGCTCTGACCATTAACGTCGCAGATTGAGAACCTGCGTTTCCGCCGCTATCAATTAATAAAGGTAAGAAGAAAACAAGTGCTACATACGAGGTAATAATTTCTTCAAAATAAGCAATACCAGCCCCTGAGAATACGTTCCCAAATACGAGTAACACTAACCAAAATACGCGCTTTTTATAGAGCAAACCAATAGAAGCATTTTTGATGCTAATACCAGTGCTCTCAATATGAACGCCTTTATGTGCCGACTCTATTGTATCAATATGTTCGGTGTGATTTTTTTGTTGTACGAGTTCCATAATACGTCTCCAGATCTGAAAACGTACCCGCCTTCAGATCATCATGTACGAAAAGAGTTAAACCTCCAACTTGGGGGTTCCTGTTTATTTGATTTCATGATTTTTATCCTTGTATGAACAAGAGTGATCTGATGGACAGCAACGTAGCTGCATTTGAAAGACGGGCGGACTTTACCCAATAAGCCTAAGATATGCCATTACTGTGTGTAAGGATCTATTGCAAACAATGTCTTTATTAATATAACCCTCAATTAAAAAATCATTTATTAAATAAAAAATCGATGAAATAACAAACAAATGATACCTGTTGGCTCATAAATGAGAACGCAATCGATATCCCTATTTGCTAAAAAAAGACAGTGCTTTACTCTATAAAGATAATTATTAAAAAAGAATGAGAACTCATGAAATTACTTTCACGTTTATTGTTGCTCGCCAGCATTACCACTCCAATAACCAGCATTGCCGCACTTGGTGAGCATCCCATCATTCTTATTCATGGTTTTCAAGCGGGCCAACTGCAAACAAAACCTCAGTACGATGCCGTCGTGACTGATGGTAAAAACTATTGGCAAAGTTATTGGTTAGATAAAGCGGACGAACGTATTGATTGGCCATCACAAGAACGCATTGTCGGTAAGATTTCAAGTGATTATATATGGCCAAAACTTAAAAAATTATCTGAAAATAATACCTGTGCAAATGGCTGTATTTTAGTGACCCACTCTACTGGTGACTTAGTTGCACGATACTTATTGGATAATCAAGAAAACTGGCTAACCAATGCAGGTTTAACGCCTTTGAATATCATTGCTACGTTTGATTTTGCAGGCGCCGGCGGAGGATCAGAGCTTGGCGATCTAGCGATTAACATTTCAGAAGGCAGTGGTGTATTAAATGCACCTTTAAAATACGCCATGTCATTATGGCTAGGTGAAACCCCAAATATAAATAATACTGGGATCCTGAATGATCTGAAGGTGGCGAATGCTCGTCAGCTCGCCCCTTTGCCTGATAACCGAATTCCACGTATTCGTTTTGTCGGTAAAGGAAGCGATTATTTTGGTTCAACCAGTCAATTTTTACCCGGTAAAGATGATGGGGTTGTTTCTAGTCATTCATCATGTGGAGCCAGTCAATCCGGCAAATTCTTCAGTTGTTCATCAAACATAGGATTTAATGGCCGAGTTACTCCTCAATCACAGGCAGTCACCCGTTTTATGCCATATCACTATCCTCTATTAATGGGAGACGATTACAGTCACAGTGATTTAATTGGCACTGAAATAGAAGGAAAAGTCGTTGCTGCTAACCAAAATAAAGAGCTGCTTGATGGCACTTTGATTGAAGTGAAAATAAAATTTGTGACCTACCCGTTAACAGGAACGACTTATCGTTATGTCGATAAATCCAACACAAAAACCATGTCAGAATTAGCCAGCGATTTACTATAATGAATAAAAACACCTTATTTATTTGCGGACTATTAATGGTTTCAGCCGTTACCTTTCATTGGATAATGCGAGACAATACCTCATCGAAGATTGTCTCCACTTTCCCCCTTAAAAAAAGTCATCCGTCGCCGAAACAAGATCCTATATCGCCACTAAAAACCGTTTTTAAGAAAAATATTGATTCACAAAAGAAACCAGAAAGTCAGCGACGACAAGATATTCCACAAGAGTTAAGTACACAATTTTCGTTATTATCTAAAGCGTATGCCAATGATATCGCCTACCCTTCTTATTCTATGCCTTTGCTTTCCGGTGATCTTAATTATCTAGAACCAAACCATTTCAGTGTCGTTAATATCCCAGTGTTGGATGGAACTCATACCGCGTCTCTTTCTCTAAAAAAATATCGTTTTGATTACCCTGAACCTATCGTTGTCACTCTTAATTCAGATCTTGCTGTTGACCACATTGAATATGAGCTATTAAATCCAGAAACACGAAAGTCATTAACGACTCAATACACTCAAGAATTAACCACCCGTTTTACAGCCAAAAAAGAGTGGCCTCAAGAGATCAGAATAAAAGCCACGATCACATTTTTAAATGGGAAAGACATCATTACTACTGATATTCAATTTTCAAATCCGGTGGCTTATGTCGAATCAATAAATGCACCTTATTCCGCTGGCAGTAACATGATTCTCCCATTAAATGTGAACACAAAACAGCCGGGTAACTACCGTATTCGAGCCAATTTGTACCTCGTAAATGGCAAACCCATTGCATCACTAACGCATAAAACAAAGCTCTCAACAGGTAACTCTATATTTGAATTAAAGGCTCATCACTCCGTATTAAAAGGGATACAAGGAGAGTTGGAGTTACGCAATATTACAGTAGAAAAAATGTCAGATTTCCCCGGAGAGAAGACACGGTATGGAGCAAGTAAAGAAGCGGTATTTCCAATTCCCTCTTTTGATCTATCCGGGTTAAGTGATGAACCTTACGAAATACCGGAGCAAGACAAAGAACGTCTTCAGTTTTTAAACGATATAGCTCAACAAAACGAATAAAAAGGAGACAGGGTGATCTCCTTTTATTTTCATATGAATAATTAATTCAACGTTTTACCATTGTAGTCGCCGGTTAGAGTTCTCAAGTACGCGCTAATATCCGCAATTTCATTTTTTGTTAGCGTTACTCCAACTTGATATACTGCCATCGTGGCGACCGCATCATCCAACGTCTCTACACTGCCATCATGAAAGTAAGGGGCCGTTAACGCAATATTTCGCAAGGTTGGTACTTTAAAGCGATTCATGTCATCCGGTTTATTCGTCACATTAAAACGACCATTATCAACCTCTGATACATTACCTCGATGAGAAAAATAATCGGCTTTTAATCCCATGACTTCAAAGGTTTGCCCTCCCATCGCTTGACCTGCATGACAGGTTGAACATTTGTTATCTTTAAATAATTCATACCCTTTTTTCTCTTGCTCATTCAACGCAAGCGTATTTCCTTTTAAAAACTGGTCAAAACGACTGTTTGGCGTCACTAAGGTTTTTTCAAACTCGGCAATGGCATCTGTAATGTTATTTCCCGTAATTCCATCAGGATAGATCTTAGCAAAAGCCGTTTTCATTCCTTCATCCAAATCTAGCTTTTGGGTAATTTGCTCCCAAGACGATGAGCCCATTTCAATAGGGTTCATCGGTGGGCCACCAGCTTGTGCTTGTAGATCACTCGCTCGACCATCCCAGAATTGATGAATGTTATAAGACGCATTAAATACCGTAGGCGCGTTTATCGGCCCTTTAGAACCATTAATCCCCGTAGAGGTCGTTAATCTATCAACGCCCCCTGTAGAAAGCGAATGACAGCTTGAACAGGCTACCGTGTTATCACCAGATAAACGCGTATCGTGATAAAGCACTTCACCTAAGGCCACTTTATTATCATCCACATTAATCGCATCATTAATGGGTTGTATCGATTCGTATTGGAATTTTTTGCTCGCTAATGATTGCTTATTATCTCGCTCTTGCTTTATCCATACTCGTAACGTTTGCTTCTCTTGAGCGGATAGATTTGAACGCCAATGCATGGACAAGTACGCTTTAGGTGGCATAGATTCATCGTCTAGCACTCCACTGATTTTGGCTAAAGCCACATCGGAGATTTCATTGTCACCTTCAAAACTGTTTAACACGTCATCAAATTGAAAATGACGTAACCCACTCTCAACGTCTTTTTGCATCAATTGTTTAGCGATAGGAAGATTGGCATAAAAAGGCATTTCGCTATTATCAGTATGGCAGTAACCACACCCATTCTCGGTGAGTACTTTAAAAGCAGCAGAAGAAACCGGATCCCGCTTGATGGTGGATTGTGTCAACTTACTTTGACTCAACACTTGATCAGATGAGTCCACTACATAAACCGTTCCTAAATAAGCAACGGCCCCTAGCCCTATAATCAATCCTAATTTTTTCATAACTCTTTCCTGCGACATGAATGTTCGCACACGATAGAGAGAAAAAATGACGCTTTCCAAGGAAGAAATATCATGATAATCATCGTTTTAATCGATAACTGAACATGAAAAAATCAAATAACCTTACTTTTCATAATGATAAATAACACTCGGCATCAGTATGATAATAAAGTGTTAAAATAATAACGAACAATTTATTATCCAAGATCAATTTTATAAATCAGACTGATACCAATAACATCTATTCGGTGAGCGACTAATTACGCATAAAAATTACAGAATGGGTATGACTTTCTCTGACATACAAAAAAGCCCAACATCACAATAATATTGGGCTTTGTATTACGGCACTGTCTTATTAATTAATCAATTAACACCAGAGAATCAAGAATCCCTTTTCCACTGTGGATCCCACCTTCATTTTCACTTGCTGGCTTACTGCGAATTAAATACCCAGCATACCCTTCAAATTCTGTTACGGGATTTCCATTGTAATAGGCCGTAAATAATCCAATTTCACTGACTAAATCATTCACGATTGTCTGTTCTCCATCACGAACCGCAATGGTTGGCGTTTCACGTTCGTGTGGATACAAACGTTGCATCAACGCCCATGCATCATGTTCCTCTGGCTCTAATTGGCTTAATTTCTCACTGATGTCCAGCCCAAAGACACAATGACCACCACCTTCACCTTGGTTTTTTAATACCCACTCTTCTTGTTTTGCTTCTGTGTTAAACCATGTGATGGTTTCGTTATTAACAGGCTTCATATCAGCTAAGACACTTTTTACCAATGTCGCCTCTTCGAGGGTTAATCCCCAACGCGCATATTCAGCTTCTGGCATCATAGTTAACAGCATTTGCATTGTTTTACTGGTCGCTAATTGTTGACTAATGGTTGCGTTAACGGCGACGTAATGCTGCTCAATAAGCAACCGAGTTTGGCTTAACGTATGGCAACATTCTGGCTCATTCAGTTCTGGTGAGAAATAGTCCTCATATTGATAACCCGCACGCAGATACACCACATCAATAGCCCCTACATTATCCAATAGCAGACGTTTATTTTCGCCACTAGACAGCTGGGTGCTGAGTTGTTCAAATGTACGTCTTACCGTCCGTATACCTTGTTTTTGCAACTCAACTTCAAGCAAATGTTGGTCGTATACGTTATCTTCGTTCTTTTGAACGACCATCAAAAACGTGGGTTTACTTTGATCATTAAAATCCGAACTCACCGATCTTGCAGCAATAGCAATACCGTAGGCCAATTGCTCTAAACCATGATTCTCAGCAGGCGTGGCTGATGGGTCTTCAATCCATTGGTTATAGGTATCCGGCCATTGATTTTTCATAAACGAATGAAACTCAGTGGCACGTTGACCAAAAGGCCCCATGCCTGCTGCAATCCCATTAAATTCAATCACTTTTGCACCATGATTGCGATCATCCATGAAATCTGTACGCATTAATAACAAAGGCTGGCGGGCGGCGGTGTAGTTATTCACATCATTGTGTAGCGTACTGTGTAATGACATTAAGCGACCGAAAAAAGGATCCGCTTTGGCCATGTGACCCAATGACGCTTGCAGAAAACCATGATCTTCAGACACATTATTAATAAGCTTCGTGATTAATGGTGTCACGGTTAATAAGTGCTGATAAACCTCACGCTCAATGGTCATTGGTGCAATGCTAAATGGACAGTGTCGTGCCGTATTATCTGCTTGTCGAAATGCCACACCGTGCATAATTGCCCATTCACAGGCATCTTCAATGACTTGCTGAGAAACAAACGATTTTTTTTCTGTATTCATTTTAATTACTCTTAAATTCAATAACTCAAGCAACGTTAGTGTTAGCTAAACCAAGCGTGCTGTTCTGATGTTCATTTTCTTCTTGTGCTTTTTGTGCCAGATACAAATCTCGATAATCCCCGGCTTGAACAATAAGCTCATCGTGCGTACCACTTTGAACCATTTTACCTTTATTCATCACTAATATTTTATCGGCATTTTTTATGGTTGATAATCGGTGAGCAACCATAATTACGGTTCTGCCATCTTGAATTTTTTCTAATGCTTCTTTTACTGCTTCTTCGGTTTCACTATCAATATTTGCCGTTGCTTCATCTAATAGAAAAACATTAGGTTGGTGTGAAATCGCTCGAGCTAATGCTAAAAGCTGTCTTTCACCAACAGAAAGAGATGACCCACCATGACCCGGTTGATGATCATAGCCATTAGTTAATCGATTAATAAATCGGTGGGCTTTTACCTGCTGCGCCGCTGAAATGACTTTTTCTTTATTTGGTGTCGAGTGTGATAAATCAATATTCTCAACGATAGAACCACTAAAGATAGTTGGGTCTTGAGAGACCAAGCCAAACATTTTTCGTAATTGCACTTCGGGTAATGATTCAATCGGCTGGCCTCCTATTAAAATAGAGCCTTGTTGGTGTTGATAGAATCGCATAAGCAAATTAATGACCGAGCTCTTACCGCTGCCGGTATGACCCACAATCGCAGTAAACTGTCCGCCTTTAGCGACAAAATTCACATCAGATAACACTACATTCCCTTCGTCATAGCTTAGGTCAACATGACGAAATTCAATATCATGCGGCGTAGACAACTCAACACATTCTGTCGGATATCGGTTCTGCTCTGATTGCTCATCCAATAACTCAAATACACGTTTTGATGCAACTGTTGCCACCTGCAATTTACGTAGCTCCATTGAAAGTTGACGGAACGGGTCAAAGAAACGTTCGATGTAGTTCAAAAATGCGTATAACGTACCCACTTCAACTGCGGAACTTAATGATCCATAAGCAAACCACGCCACAATTCCTGCCGCCGTTAAATTGGAAACTAAACGCGTTAACGGAATAAGCATGAAACTATCAATCGCTATTGATTTCGTTCTAAACTCAAACCAACGTTGGTTTTCTTGTTCAAACTTTTCTTTAAATGCTTTTTCTTGATTGAATGCTTGAATCAGCGCCATTCCTTGTAGCGATTCATTAATGCGTCCATTGATATTACTAATTTGCTCTCGAATACCATTAAATACAGGCATAGAGATCTTTCGATACAAATGCATTGTCGTCAGCAGCACAGGGATCAATATCAGACTCAATAGCATCAAACGCCAATCCAATATTGCTATCGCTATAAATATCGCAATGATACGTAAGCTGCCTTGAATGATTGTTGGAATGGTCGACACAAACATATCACGCATCGATTCAGTATCATTCGTAATATAAGAAACCAACTTACCCGCAGACAATTTATCAAAGGTACTGATCGAGAAATTCAACACATGATTAAATAATTGCTTTCTCACATCATTAATCACCAATAAGGCACTATGACGAAATGACACCGCTTGCAAGTAAGTAAATAGCGCCGATATCACATAGAACATCATCACTAAGCTAATAAGAACAATCAGATGCTGCCACTCAAATTGTTGTGGCACGATAACGTCATCAATAATGGTTTTCGCTAACCATGGGATCGCCATTTCGGCACTGATCGCAACCGTTAGCATCATAAATGCCATTAAAAATCGCGCTTTATGGGGCAGAGAATAGGAAAATAATCGTTTAAATAAGGAAGTGTCACTTGATTGCGGTGCTTTATCTTCACTCATGACTCTCTCCTGTTTGTTTCTGCTCTTTGGTGTTATCACTTGGTATGTCTTTAATAACGGTACCTAACTGACTTTGTCTTTGATAAACCATTGAGTACCACCCCTGATTCGCAAGTAATTCATGATGTGATCCTTGCTCTTCTATTTGCCCTTCATTTAACACAAAGATTCGATCCGCTTCGATTAAATTAGGTAACCGTTGCGTCACTAATATCATGGTTTTATCACCATAATTTTCCTTTAAGTTTTGGCGTACAATCACTTCGGTTTTAATGTCTAGCGCACTGAATGGATCATCTAACAATAGAATATCCGCATCAGATAGTAAGGCTCTGGCAAGCGTTAATCGTTGGCGTTGCCCACCAGAAAGATTATTTCCGCCTTCACGAAGCTGAGTATTAAACCCATCAGGCATGTCATCGATTTCATTTTTAATTCCAGCCATATTAGCAACGTGTTTAATTTGTTCGTCTGTTGCATCCGGTTTAGCCAGTGCGATATTTTCAGATATAGTGCCTGAAAATAAGAACGGTTTTTGTGGAACCCACGCCATCTTATTGCGTAATGAATGAAACGTTAATGAGTCAATCGAGTGCCCATCAATACTAATACTTGATCCATTTGATAGCTGAAACTGTCTTAATACCAATTGCAATAAAGTACTTTTACCGCTGCCTGTTGGGCCTGTTATTCCAATAAAACCACCGTCAGATACCGTCATGTTAATTTTATCAAGTGCTCGTCGATTCGAATTTTGGTAAGAGAATGAGGCGATATTAATATTCAATGCCGCTTTCGCCTCCTTAGGTAATGTCACCGTCCCCTCAACCACTTCTTCTTTTTCTGAAAAAAGCACCTCTAAACGTTGCCATGAGGTACTTCCACGCTGGAAAACATTAAACTGCCAACCAAATTGTAGAAACGGCCCTAATAGTTGCCCAAGGTACAAGGTAAACGTAGTAAATAAACCCACCGAAATCTGCCCATGGCTGATTAGCCATCCGCCATAACCTAATGAAATAACAAACGATAAGCCGTAAATAAGTTGAATGGTTGGGGCAAAAGCCGCGTCCACTTTCGCAACAGCTAAGTTCGCTTCTAACGTATCGTCCAATGTTTTACCAAAGCGTTGTTCTTGACGCTGACCAATGCCGTGAGATCGAACCGCACGAATACCCGATACGGTTTCACGCGTCTCTTCATTTAAGTTAGAAAAACTGGCTTGTGCTCGACCAAACGTTTTATGCAAGTTACTGCCGTAACGCTGAGTAATAAGCACCAATAATGGAAATGGCAACAGCGCAACCGCCGTTAATTCACCACTGACAATAAATATCATGCCGAAGATAACCGTCAGACCAGCAATGAAAGAATCAACTAACGTCATGATCCCCATACCAGTGGCTTCTTCAACCGCATTCAAATCATTGGTGGCATGCGCCATTAAGTCGCCCGTACTTCGACGAGAATAAAACGACGGTGATAACATTGAAAACTTTCGAAATAAATCTCGACGAAGTACTTTCGCAATCCCAATAGATGCACCATACAATTGGCTTTGCCATACATAGCGCAACCCATACATCGCAATGGCTGACACAATAATCCCTCCAATATGAGTCAACAAATACGTCATCGTTAATTCATTTTTACTGATGCTATCGACGATACGTCCGATTAACCAAGATGGGATTAAATTGAGTAATGCCACCACCTGTAAAGCAATGATGGCAATGATGTATTGGCGTGAAAACATCTTGATGTAACCACGCAACTTCCACAAAATATTCATTAAACTACGCTACACCTTCTGCTATTTCACAATCACACTGCAAATAATTTTTTTTCTGAATAAACTCATCAAAACTCATGTCTTGTTTCGCTTCCATCTGTTGCTGTTTAAATAAAGACTCGGTGACCAGATGGGTTAGATTACCCATTTCGTCCTTATCAATCGTTGTGTCTTTATGCTGTTTAAAATACGTTTCAGATAATGTCTGTGTTGCTCGCTTATAAGATACGTTTTCATTTTTCATGAGCGCGAGCATTTGTGCCGATGGCGTTAATTTACTGTCCAAAAATTTCGCACGTTCACGATCTATACTTTGCTTGTGCCCTTCTGTAGCAAACACCTTATCAAACCAACATGCTATTGGTTCCATTGAAGATAATAATTCGACACCAAGATGTTTAAGCTCTATCTCCCCTTCAGTAGTGGGTAATAGTAACCCTTCTTTTCTCCCTTCGGTTGCAACTAATTCTTGGCGACGTGCAATTAATAATCGCTCCTCGTCTGTTAATTCTGGGCTTGGCGCTAATGCGTTATACGCAAGGAATGCATCGATAAAATGGCTTTGCTCTTCATTAATCCCTAGCGGTAAAAATGGGTTGTTATCTAAACTGCGTAACTCAATGTATTGAATACCGTGATGACACATGGCATATAAAGGACGCAATTGGTCATTAACGATTTTAGGTCTTACAGAACCATACAATTCATTTTCTAACTGTAATACCGACCCATTTAATTGTTGGTCTGCATTGAGGTGGGTATAGCGAACGCTTGGTGTGCTTAGTGCGTGACACAAATCCGCCAAGTATTCTTGTTTATTATTAAAGCTCACTGGATAAAGAGATTGCTCATTACTGCTATAGCCCATGTTACTCAGGCGTAACGACGTCGCCCATGGTAGGTAATACGTATCTTCATCAAATACACCTAAAGGATGATCTTGATTCGTTACATAGCTTTTATCTACCGCAGGCGATGTGCCGAATAAATAAGGAATAATCCAACCATTACGTAAAACATTGCGGATCAAATGAAAATAACGATCCGAAATAAATTCGCTTAACGGTAACTCACTGCTCATGTGCGAATGTAATGTCGCCCAAAACGAATCAGGGAATGAAAAATTATAATGAATACCTGAGATTAACTGCATTCGTTTACCATAACGGTTTGCCAACCCTTTACGGTAACGCACTTTATGTTGTCCTGCGTTAGAGGTCCCGTATGTCGCAATCACAATATCATCATCACTTGGTAGCGCCGGCGGCATGCTTGCGCCCCACATGATTTCATTATCAGGTAAATGCGCTGCGACGAAGTGATGCAAAGAAGCCAATGAATCAAACATTGCTTTTCTTTTCGTCATTGCCGGTGTCACTAACTCTAATTGCGCTTCTGCAAAATCAGTCGTGATATAAGGATGCGTTAATGCCGATCCCAGCACCTTTGGATGAGGTAAGCTTGAAATGCAGCTTTTTGGAGTGGTGCGGATCAGCTCTCTTTCAATTCCACGTCGGATGTCATGGAGTGTATTCATGGCATTTTCGTTATTTAAAAAAGAAAGCGTATTAGGTTCTAGGTATTTCACATCAGTATTTTTCATTTATGATCTTCATAAAAATAGTTTTAACGGTTCAAAGACGTAAAAACTGGAAAAAAGACGCAAAATTTTTTCAAATAATAGGAATAAAAAAGAGAGGAGAAAATAAACGGAAAATAGAGTGGTTATTTCCCATTTATTTAAAAAAAAGAACCGCATTATTTTGATTGCGGAGAACAACTTTTTCCTTTTTTAGGAGAATAACCAGTGACCGTTCCCCCATCATTAATTTCAAAATCACAACACGTCATTAAGTTCTCTCGAAATTTAACACGACCACGTTGGATACGGCTTTTTGCTCCAGATAAAGAAAGCCCTAACTGATCAGCGATTTCTTGTTGAGGAACTCCCTCCAATTCAGCCAAACGCAAAGGCGTACTGTATTTTTCAGGAAGCTCATCAATTAAAGGGCGTATACATTCAGCCATCTCTTTTCGAGCCTCTTCTACCGTATCTTCGTCTTCTGAGACCAAATCATCCGGCAACTCATCAAAAGGTTGTTTATTACGATGAAAATCCATGATCGTGTTATACGCAATTTTATATAGCCATCCTTTCAAACTGTCTTGCGATTTTAACTGGTGTAAATTGCTGCTGGCTTTTATATAAACATCTTGAAGAATGTCATCTACCGCACTTGCATCATCCACTCGTTTGTAAACGTAATTACGCAATTGTGCTTTGTGATTTTGCCATTCTGACAACATAAAAACAGACCTCAAATAAAAAATAGTTGGGGGGATTTGAGTAAGACGGTGAAATAGGTAAAAAGACGCAATAAATTCACATTATTTTTTATCTTTGTTTTTTAACCCATTTTTTTGCATCTTTTTTTTCTTCACGGCGTCTCTCTGATATTAGCCATGCAAAGAAAGTATTTATTGTTCACGCTTTCTCTACGATAGGCCCGTCGGTTACTGATAATTCGCAGTTACTTTGATTATCGTAACCCAAATCTATTTATTAAACATCAGGATGTCTCATATGAGCCTTACATTGATTGGATTATTCATTGCATTTTTAGGATTTTATTTCTTACTATCCCAATTAAAAAAACACAAAAAGAGTTTCAATTATCGAGTATTAACGGCCTTAATTGGTGGCTTAGTCTTTGGTAGCCTGATTCAGCTTACATTAGGCAATCACAGCGTGGTTGCTGGAGAGTTTTCTGAACTCATTTCTATTTTTGGCAGTGGTTACATTAAATTGCTGCAAATGATCGTGATCCCACTGGTCTTTGTTGCTATGACCGCCTCAATTATGAATGTTGAAGGAAACGGATCATTATCAAAAATTGCGCCTAAAATCATTGGCGTTCTCATTGTTACCGTGGCTATTTCAGCCATAGTAGGTATCGCTAGCATCTATGTCTTCAATATTGATGCAAACAGTTTGGTTAGTGTCGTGGGATCTAATTCCGCGATAGAAGCTCGAAATAATAACTTGGTTTCGACTCAAGAGCTGATGACCAATAATGGATTATCTGAACTGTTCCTATCTATTATTCCTAGTAACATTTTTGAAATGCTCACTGGTGCAGAAAAAACGTCAACGTTGTCTACCGTGCTATTTGGTATGTTCCTAGGCTTTAGCGTACTTCAAGTTAAGAAACGTAAACCAGAAAAAGTGCAAGGCTTTATCGATTTTATTAATGCAGCAAAAGAAGTCGTATTATCGATGGTTCGAGAGATCCTAAAGCTCACCCCTTATGGTGTGTTCGCATTAATGACCACCTTTATGATGACGAATGATCTGTTTGCCTTAGCTGAAATGGGTCGTTTCTTACTGGCAAGTTATAGCGCTATTATTGTTATGTTTGGTATTCACCTCGTGTTGGTTTCTTTATTTGGTTTATCCCCAAAAACCTTCGCGAAGAAAACGTGGCCAGTTCTCGTCTTTGGTTTTGGATCTCGCTCAAGCATGGCGGCGATCCCACTCAATGTAGAAACACAAACACAGCGCCTTGGTGTCGATGAAGAAACAGCAAATATGTCTGCCACTTTTGGTACCAGTATTGGACAAAATGGGTGTGCGGGTATTTACCCTGCCATGCTCGCAATTATGGCGGCTCAAGTCATGGGGATCCCTGTTGACTTCAACTTCATTCTTCAACTTGTTGCCGTGATTGCAATTGCGTCTTTTGGTATTGCGGGTGTAGGCGGCGGCGCGACTTTCGCAGCAGTTGCAGTACTGACCATTATGGGATTAGATATTACGATTGTTGCTATTCTTGTCTCAATTGAAGCACTTATAGATATGGCAAGAACCGCACTTAATATCTCGGGGTCCATGTTGTCAGGTGTCATTACAGCAAAACGTAATGGGTCATTAAACACTACGCAATATAACGCTCAAAGCACAACACCAATACAGAAAGAAAGCGAAGTTTCAGCCTAATCACGTCCACCGCTTCCTCTTTTTTCACCAACTCAACGCTTAACCAATAAGGGCATTTAATTTAATGCCCTTACATTTTAATCAGGTAAAAAATCATGAATATTATTGTTTTAGGTGGCAGTGCTGCCGGCATGAGCTTTGCGGCTAAATACAAAAGAAATCAACCCAACGACAACGTCATTGTGGTTGAAAAACGTGACTATATCTCTTTCGGTGCCTGTGGTTTACCTTATTTTGTCGCGAACAAATTCAGTGATACTGAACGAATGATCTCGCGAACACCTGAACAAGCCATCGAATCTGGCTTAGATATTCGTTTAAATACTGACGTTATTGCCCTTAACCAAACCGATAAAATGGTGACTGTGCGACACGAAAATAAAGAGCAATCACTGCATTATGATCAACTCATTATCGCCACCGGCGCTCGACCAATTATTCCAGATTTAGGTCAATACAATACTAAACAGGTTTATACCTTAACGAGCATGGAAGATGGCATCGCTGTAAAAAAAGCAATGCAAGATTTAAGCAAACCGAAGATAACAATTATCGGTGCTGGGTTTATTGGCTTAGAGATGTTTGATGCAGCACATGACTTAGGAAAAAACGTCACCTTAATTGAACGTGAAAAGCATATATTGAGTCGTCAATTCAGCCCAGAAATGATACATAACGTAGAAGAAGCAATTCGACAAACAGGTACGAACTTACAACTTAATACTCAAGTGAATTACATTAGCGATAATCATAATAGTTATACCATTGCTACTAATAACGGTGATATAACCGCGGATATCATTATATTAGCACTTGGATTCAAACCAAATACCGAATTTATTGAATTACCAAAGCTTGGGAACGGTGCCTTATTGGTCGATAAATTTGGTGCAACACAAGATCCAAATATTTACGCCGTCGGTGATTGTGCTAGCGTGCATCACCTCTCCTTAGATAAGCCGGTTTATCTTCCTTTAGCCACAACAGCAAATAAACAAGCCCGCATGATGGCAGATAGATTATCTGGTAAAGAAACCTATTTAACTGGCTTTTTAGGATCATCATCATTAAAGGTACTTGATTACGAATTAGCGAGTACGGGAGTATCTGAATGGCTAGCTAAGCAACATCATTTATCAGTGAATACGTCCGTTATTAATGATAAAAACCAAACTGATTATTATCCGGGTCAAGAAGACATAAAGATTAAATTGGTTTATCACCCAGAATCAAACGTGTTGTTAGGTGGTGAGATAGTCGGTAAAAAAGGCGCAGTTGGTCGACTAAATGCATTAGCGGTGGCCATCACCGCAAAAATGACGACACAACAACTCGGCTATTTAGACTTTAGTTATGCGCCTCCTTTTGCAAGAACGTGGGATGCTCTCAATGTTGCTGGTAACGTAGCTAAATAGGGATACTAACATCCCTTTATATATCCCCATCAGGTCAAACTGGTGGTTTTTTTTATTTTATTACTACATAAAAAAACACCGAACATTATTGGCTCAGTGTTTTTATTATAGATACTAAATCAATGCTTTTTCTATGAATTTAACTTATCGATTTCATTTTTCAATAAGATAAAAGAGGCTTGAATTTGAGCGAGTGGAGACGCGATATTCATTCGATAAAAATTTGCATCGGGCTCACCAAACCATGATCCCGGAGTTAATCCCATCTTCGCTTTATTTACGATAAGCGTTTTTAATGCTTCTTCTTCCAAGTTTAGTCCTGAGAAATCAAACCATATTTGGTTTGTCCCTTCTGGTTTGTAAGCCAGTACTTGATGTAGATTCTCTTCAAGGTAATTAACAATCCAATTCACGGTATTTTCGGTATAAGCTAAAAAGCCATCGAACCACGCTTGTCCTTTTTCATAAGCCGCTATGGTGGCAAACGTAGTAAACGCATTACCATGATCTAAAGATAATGAATTGACGGTGGCTTTTATCTGCTCGAACATCTCTTGATTGTCAGTATAAATATACCCGTTTGAGATACTATTTAAGCCAAAATTTTTCGCTGGTGAGCCGATAATCGAGACACTTTTTTCATAACCAAACTCAACAATACTGGTAAATTTATGCCCCGAAAATACGATATCCGCATGAATTTCATCACTGATTATCACGACATCATATTTTTTAGCGATATCGACTAATTGTTGTAATTCACTCTTTTCCCATACTCTCCCTACTGGGTTGTGAGGGTTACAAAGCAGAACCATTTTTACATCACCGCTTTGTAATTTTTCTTCAAAATCATCAAAGTCCATACGATAGTGACCACCTTCGATTTTCATCGTATTGCTGATCGCTTTTCTACCAGACGACTCAATTAAACGCTTAAATTGATGATAAACAGGGGTTTGAATTAATACTCCATCACCTACTTCTGACCATTCACGGATCAATAATGCAATGGCATTCAACACTCCAGGAACTTGAACAAAGGTCTTAGGGTTCAATTCGATATTGTGCTGACGCTTATTCCAATCTGAGATCGCCTTAAACACGGCAGATGAGTTAAATTCATACGCATACACTTCGCGATCAACAAGACGTTGTAATTCTAACGTGATGGGATTAGCAATAGGAAAGTCCATATCCGCTACCCAATATGGCGTCACTTCTTCTGTTTTATAAATATGGTTCAGCATATCAGAATCGTATTTTATGAATTTATTCTGAGCGTCACTATTTTTAGGCGTATCTGTAAACATGCGGTGTTATCCTCAATTAAAATTTATCTTTACGATAACTTAGACGCTTAATCATAAAAAAAGACGCACTATTTTTTATCCCTTATTTAAAGCGTAATATTTACGTAAAAAGAGTAAAAAATAATGCATCTTTTTCTTACTAACTGCGTCTATTCATTAATGACAGCATTGTATTAATGCGAAATTAAGAGAGAAAAAACATGTCACAAACAATAATAAAAGGCATTAAAGAGTTAAATGAAGAAGCACGTTCAACAGTAGAAGAAATGTCGATTGCAGAGGCTAAGGCATTATATCAAGACGATAACTATATCTTTGTCGATGTCCGAGAAGCCGCGGAACGAGAAGAGCATGGCGTGATCCCGGGGGCGTTTACTTGCCCAAGAGGAATGTTAGAATTTTTAATTGACCCGAAATGCCCTGCTCATAATAAGATTTTCAATCAAGATAAAACCTATGTTTTCTATTGTGCTCATGGTTTACGCTCACTTTATGCGGCAAAACTGGCCTCTGAAATGGGGTTATCACCAGTAAAAAATCTAACTGAGGGGTTCTTTGGTTGGTTAAAAGAAGAATAACGGTTATCTAAATACAAAAATAATCATTCACCTAATAAAACAAAACCCAACATCACAAAGAGGTTGGTTTTTTTAATGTCTAGTTTCAATCTATCCGTGGCATTTTTTGTTGCTCGAGTTACGGTTAAAAAAGGCGCTAATGCATACTTACAAGATAAACGAGGTAATACGGCAATCATGGGAGCTGTATTAAAAATAATGCAGGTTCAACACTACAAGAATTTACACACCTCTATGGTCAATCTGATCTATTCAATAATTAAAAAGAAATCAACACAATAAAAAAGCCCTTTAATCACTGACGATAGAGATTAAAGGGCTTTGCATTTTCTATTCATTGTGAAGATGACGGATTACGCTACTTTCGTCGCTTTTACCGTAATATTGGGCGCATTAAATTGTTCTTGTGACGCTATAAGCTGTAACTCATACGCTCCACGATTGAAGGTTTCTTTCATCACAGAATCAACCGCAGCATTGGTACGCTCAAATGCTTCAATTGGCGCATAGCCTGCCATCAAATTGGCCAGCATCACACCACTGATTAAATCCCCTGCCCCTACTGGCTGACGCTTTGCATCAAAGTCATATAAAGGACGAGAAACGTGGTAACTGCCGTCTTTGGTGGTTAATAGCATTTCAAAACGATCTTTTTGAATTCCCGCACGACTCAAGTGTTTTACCACTACCATCTTAACGCCTTTTTCAAGCAGTTGATTATTCGCTTCAATCACTTGATCTAAGGTATTAATAGACATGCCAGATAAACTTTCTAACTCAAGTAAATTTGGTGCAATAATATCTGCTGAAGCTAATGCAGATTCTTTAAAAAATACTTCGACTTCTGGTGCAACAATACAGCCTTTCTCAGGGTGCCCCATTACTGGATCACAAAAGTAAATCGCGTTTGGATTGTCTTGTTTGATTTTTTTAACAGCCGTAATAATTTCTTGGCCTTGTGCTGCTGATCCTAAGTAACCACTTAATACGGCATCACAGACTTTTGTTGCTTCAATTGCTGATAGACCATCAACTAATTCTGAAATATGGCCCGCAGGCATAGCGATGCCTTTCCAGCCTTGTAAATATTGTGTGTGATTTGAAAACTGTACCGTGTTAATTGGCCACACTTCCATTCCCATTCTTCGCATTGGAAAAACCGCTGCACTGTTGCCTGCACAACCAAATACCACATGAGACTGAATGGAAAGAATACGTTTCATAACATCACCATAATTTAAAATAGAGTAAGGGCTTCCGTGCCCTAAAATAAACGATAATCCTTTAAAACCCTAGGGCTTAATCTTCTTTTAATACTTTCACTGTGTAACTGCCATCTTTTTGAGCATATACACCGTGAATATCCGTTTCAAAGCCTGGGTAATGAGCGCCGATTGCACATAGCATCTCTAAGAAATCAAGTACTGGACGAGATTCTGTTGTTACCATTTCACCAGGAAGTACTAGTGGAACACCTGGAGGATAAGGAAGGATCATATTGGCACTTACGCGACCAACTATTTCTTCCAGTTTCACTTCTTCCACATTGCCGCGTAGCTCTTCTTGCCATGCTGCGTGTGGCGTTACTTTTAGTTCAGGTAATACATCAAACGCTTTGAACATCAATTCTGGTAAACGGTATTTACGAGTAAGGTCGTGAATGCCTTGTGCCAGTTCTTGAATGCGCATGCCTTCGTAGAAGCTTGGATCTTCGTTGTACAGTGAAGGTAAGAAGTTTTTCACTGTTAAGTTTAGATCATAGCCACGTTTAAAGTCAGTTAACGCACGCAGTAATTGCATTGCTTTTGATTTATCAATACCGATAGAGAACAAGAATAATAGGTTATATGGACCTGTTTTCTCTACTACAATACCGTGTTCATCTAAGTATTTAGCAACGATAGAAGCAGGGATACCTGTTTCACTCATTTCGCTATTTTCGTTCATTCCTGGAGTTAATAGCGTTACTTTGATTGGATCAAGGTACATGTGGTCATCATCGATGTCTTTAAAACCATGCCATGTATCTTTAGGATCCAGTTTCCAACATTCTGTTGTATCAATGTTTTCTGGTTGCCATACATCAAAGAACCAGCTGTCACTTTCACTTTCTAGACGTTTGATCTCTTTACGGAAACGAATAGCACGATCAATAGAGTCTTGGATCAGTTTCTTACCTGTATTACCGCGCATCATCGCCGCAGCAATTTCTGTTGATGCAACAATACCATATTGAGGTGATGTTGATGTGTGCATCATGAAGGCTTCGTTGAAAGATTCTTTATCAAACTCACCTTTCACATGGATCATTGATGCTTGAGAGAACGCAGCCAATAATTTATGAGTTGATTGTGTTTCATAGAACACTTTACCCGGCATCGCTTCACCACTCATACCACATTTACCTTCGTAAATAGAGTTGAAGTTAGTGTAAGGAACCCAAGCACTGTCGAAGTGGATGAATTTAGTGTCTAGCGTTTCTTTGATGTATTGAGTGTTATACAACAAGCCATCGTAAGTAGAGTTAGTAATAACCGCATAACCAGGCATAGTTGCGTTTGGTGTTGCTGCTACTTTTGCTTCAATCACTTCACGAGTGAATTCACTTTGAGGAATGCCACCTAAAATACCGTAAGCGTTACGCGTTGGACGGAAGTAGATAGGTGTTACATCACTCATCATCATCATATGAGTCAAAGATTTGTGACAGTTACGGTCAACAAGTACTGTGCTTCCTGCTGGTGCAGAGAACATACCTACAATTTTGTTTGAAGTAGACGTACCGTTCGTTACGATGTAAGAGCTGTCTGCATTAAACGTGCGAGCAATATACTCTTCTGCTTCTTTATGAGGACCAGAGTGATCAAGCAATGAACCTAGTTCAGGCATTGAAATTGATACATCCGCTTTAAATGCGTTTGGACCGTAGAAATCATAAAAGATGCTGCCTGCTGGACTTTTTTGGAAAGCAGTACCGCCCATGTGACCCGGAGTACAGAACGTATATTTACCTTCTTCTACGTATTTGAATAGTGCCTTAGTAAAAGGAGGCATGATTTGATCTATGTATTCTTCAGTCGCTTGATTAATTTTCAGAGCGATATCATCGGCCATGCCTAACGCATATTCGAAGAAATGAAGGTTTAGACGTAAATCCGTTAATGAAATATCTAACGTTGAATGTTGGTTTGCAAAGGCATACAAAGGCAATTTTTCATTCAAGACATTAATTTCAGTACATAGGTCTAATGAGTATTTATCCCAGTCAAATAACACACCACAAATGCGTGGGTTCATTTCAACCATTTTATACAAATCTTGTGCGTCTACTGGGTAAACAACTTTGTAGCCTGCTTTTTCTAAAGAAGCATGAAGTTCGCGAACTGGCTCTTCTTTAAAGAAAACACCTGAGTGGTTTAGGATAGCAAAAATATTCATTTTATATCTCCAAGACGAAACAAGGCGCTCCCCATCTTTTTGATGGTGAGGTAGTGGAGCGCCATAGGGGTAAATTAAGTAAGTTGGTAGCGTTAAATCGTTACGCTATCGAGTGACATTAATGGGTTGCAATCGCGGCTTCTGTTTCAGCTGCTGCATTTTGCTCTGCTTGTTTCAAGCCCATTTTTTTTGCGTAGAACATAAGGATAACCAGTGACACGATAAAGGTTGCAGTCAGTGTTGCACCTTCTGCACCAGCAAGCGCAATCATACAGAACACACAAGCCACGCCAGAGAACATCATCGTAAAGCCACTACGAGTAGTCATACCTTCAAAGCGAATTAAGTTAATGCTTGAGTAGAAGTAAGGAAGCATTGTTAGTAGTACGGCATCTGTTGTTAGCTGATTAAATAAGTCAGCAGTATGAGCAGATTGAGAACTGAACGCAGTAAGTACAATCATTAGCGCTGTCATTTTTAACGATGCTAAGATAAGCCCTTTTTTCGCTACGCCATTTTTATCAGTTTCGCCATAGATTTTAGGGAAGTTGCCATCGTTAGCAGCACGTTTACCGGCCTCACCAACTAACATCATCCAAGAACCAAGAGAAGTGAAACACGCAAGTGCAGTAAATGCAGAAACGAATGGAGCAGACCAGCTACCGAAGATTTCTGTTGTTGCCAGTGCGAAAGGTGCACTTGATGCAGCTACTTCAGACGCAGGGAACATACCACCAATAACTTGAGTCGATAGGATATAAATAATACCCGCAATCGCTGTACCCAACATGGTTGCTAGAGGAACCGTGCGTTTTGGATTTTTTACCATACCAGATGATACAGCGGCTGATTCAACACCAACAAATGACCATAAACAAATCAATACCGCACTGATAACAGCATGACTGTTTGTGCCTGATGATACGTTCCAGTTTTGGTTGTAAATGGCCATATCAAAATGCCCCCAACCAGCAACAGCGGTACCAACAACCGGAATAAGGATAAGCCCTAGACCTAGAGTACAAAGACGACTAACCCAGCTACCACCGAGTAAGTTTACAAAGGTAAATATCCATACAGACGCAACCGTTGCTATTGCAGCAGGGATTGGATGACTTAAAGCAGGGAAGAAAACAGATAAATAAGACACACCAGTAATGGCGATGGCTAAGTTACCAATCCAGTTTGCGTGGTAGTAAAGAACCCCAGTTTGGAAACCAAACACAGGAGCAACTTCACCAGCGTAAGCGATTGGACCACCTTCTTGTGGGTTCTTTGTTGCTAAGCGAGCAAAAACAAATGCCAAACTCAACGCACCAACTAAACAAATGATCCAACTAAAAATTGAAATTGAGCCAACAGCTGCTAATGAAGAAGGTAATAGTGCAATACCGCTCCCCATCATGTTGCCGGCAACAACGCCAGTACAGGCAATTAAGCCAATTTTTTTGGTATTCGATTCCATCATATCTCCAGGGATTATCGAATGGGCCTTTTTTCGTGCCCGTTATACTTAAATGTTCATTAAAAAGAGGAGACGTTATTTAAACCAAATTATAAAAACTCATTTGGGTATAAGAACAACATCTCGCTGTAATGTTGAGATGAAGATTACGCCCAAAGACAATAAAAAAAATCAGGATAAAATTATCAATAAAATAATGATGAAAACATAAGGAAGTTTATCTTTTTACATAAACACAAAAACCATTATAAGCATTTGTAATCAACAACTTAATTAAGTGTTGTTTATATTTAATTTGAGTTTTATAAAAAATATAAATTCATCAAGAATGATAATGTTCGGATATAAGGAAGATACGAAAGGAGTAAGAAGAGAGACAGCGGATTAAACAGTACCCATATAAAAAGAAGGTGTTAATTAACGACGAAATACAAACGTTTTTTTGTAAATCTTTAACCTCAATAGTAAAAAAAGATGGGTGTATTGTTTCATTATTATTGACTAAACAAAGCTCCCTACACTATATTAATCGCCGCGAATCCTTAGCAAACGATATTTTATACAATTCTATAACAAAGTTACTTATATTTCTTAAAGAGTGGCTTTTGCTCCCCTTTAATTCAGGAAAGATAAATTAACGATTAATAATAAGGAAATTTCATGACAAGCACAGATTCAACGCTAATTGAGTCAATGAACGAGGCATTAATGTCTGTCATTGGCACTATCAACGGCATTCTTTGGGGACAAGTTCTCGTCTATCTTCTGGTTGGTGTTGGTGTTTACTTCACACTACGTCTTGGTTTCATTCAAATACGTCAACTTGGTCATTCAATTCAAATTCTACGTAACGACAAAGAAGTCGAAAACGGCATCAGCTCTTATCAAGTATTTTGTACCTCTATGGCAGCTCGCGTGGGAACGGGTAACATGGCAGGTGTGGCAGTGGCATTAACCGTTGGTGGCCCTGGTGCTATCTTCTGGATGTGGCTTATCGCCTTATTTGGAATGGCAACCGCATTCATCGAATCAACTCTAGCTCAAGTCTACAAAGTAAAAGATGTTGATGGTCAATACCGTGGCGGCCCAGCATACTACATGGAAAAAGGCCTAGGCCAACGCTGGATGGGTACACTTTTCTCTATCTTTTTAATCATCGCTTTTGGTTTAGTCTTCAATGCTGTTCAAGCAAACACCATTACCGATGCACTTAGTCATTCATTTGGTTTTGATAAAACGATCATGGGTGTGGTTATCGTAGCGGTATCTGCGTTCTTCATCATGGGCGGCTTACGTCGTGTTGCAACGGCATCATCAAAAATCGTACCCGTAATGGCGGTTGGTTACCTTGCGATTGCTTTAATCGTTGTGGTAATGAACATCACTGAAGTTCCAGCAGTATTAACGCTTATCGTTAAAAGTGCATTCGGTTGGCAAGAAGCCGCAGCAGGTGGTGTTGCTTATACTATCGCGCAAGCTATGCAATCTGGTATCGCTCGTGGTTTATTCTCGAACGAAGCGGGTATGGGTTCAGCAGCGAACATCGCAGCAAGTGCAACGCCAAACCCTAACCACCCTGCATCACAAGGTTTTGTGCAAATGCTAGGTGTATTTGTTGATACGATTGTTATCTGTACCGCTTCTGCGGCGATGATTATGCTTTCTGGCGTAATGGATCAACCAAATGCAGCAACAGGTATCAGCCTTCTACAACAAGCGCTAACCAATGAGCTAGGTAGCTGGACAAGTTACTTCATGGCTCTTGCTATCTTATTGTTCTGCTTTACGTCTATCATTGCGAACTACAGCTACGCTGAAACCAACGTAATGTTCTTAAACGGTAACTCTAAGAAAGGCCTATTTGGTTTCCGCCTATGTGTATTAGCAATGGTGATGTTTGGCTCAGTGGCTTCTTTACCTGTGGTATGGAACTTAGCTGACGCATCAATGGGCATGATGGCATTAATCAATATTGTCGCGCTCATCTTTTTGTCTAAATTGGCAATTAACGTTATCAAAGATTACGAAACGCAATTAAAAGCAGGTAAAATACCTGAATTTGATCGCACTAAGTTTCCTCAACTGGATAACGTCGACACAGCATGGCATCCAGAGAAAAAGAAGGTGTAAATACTTTATTCTCTCGTAAATAAAAAAGCCCGTAGTACTGAGTACTACGGGCTTTTTGTTATCCATTATTTGTCATTTACATTAAACGAACTTCACTCGGCTTTACGGCTCTATACATAAAATAAGCCACGGTTTCTAGATCACTGTAAAACGCTAAGTTCTCACTTAACATGTACGTTTCTAGAGACGTATCCATAAAGAACGCTCGACTATAAGCGTCCCCCGCTTTATCTAAATTCCCATTCAGCTCTGCAAGCTTTCCTTCAAGAATGTATGAGAAAGCGGACTCTCTGCGCGCAAAAGCAAGCGAAAGGTATTTTTGAGCCGCTTCTTTATCATCTTGTTTAATGGCATTCATTGCTAATGCTTCATAAATACGCGCAGGCCATATTTCGTCTGTTGCAACCCCGTATTTTTCCACCAAATCTTGACTTAAATTATCAATTTTCATGGTGTTATCGTTCAATTCAAGCTCAGGGTTAAGTGCTGAAAATGCATTATAAGCAATATATAATTCAGCCAAAATATACCCATTATCAGGTTCTTCTGATGATATTTTCTCTAACAGTCGTATGCCTTGCTCAAACAATCGAGGATCCGGCTGATTGATATAATGATTTGCTTGAATCAATACCTCTAGCAACCCTTCCTCTTTAGGTAAGCCAAGCATTAATTCGTCCATCTGTGCTTCAGAAACAGTAACACCCAGTGCGTTCATTAAATCAAAAGACGATTGACGTAAAACACGCTCAAGATTGGATGGTGTCATTCGATATTGACGACTAAACAACACTTTATTGGATGTATTGCTGCGATACTCTACATCTAAATAGGTTTTATTTTGCTGCTCTTCAACACGTACATCCACCGCTTTCCCAGGTAAAATCCCAGTCGTAAAGGCGGTTTTATCTAATTGAACACGATAATTACCAACACTGGCTAAATCTGCCATTAATTTTTGACTTATCCCATCAGCAAGAAATTCCGTTTCATCTTTTTGATTACGGCTTGCATGAAACGTAAATTCGATTAAATCGATATCGATCGCTTTTGTAATGTGTGTACTGGTTTGTTGATACGTTGCCGACATAATCACTGCAATTAAAATACAAACAAGAAAAGCATCAAAAGCGAGTAGTTTCCAACGATGGAAAGAGTTAAAGCTTGCACCCTGTTTATTTTTTTCTTTTTCAACATCTTTCGATATTGTCGTGATAGCACGGGTTAGTGGGCCTGATGGAAAAGAAAGATCACGCTCTGTTGTTGTTACTTTCTCATCAATAAGCTCGTGAGCTGCATGCCCTGATTCTGCATAATTTAACGCTGAAGAGATTACCGTTTTAGAATAGTCACAAGGTTTCCAAAACTCTGTCTCTTCAAAATTAACGAGTTGAGTGTCAGCAACAAGCTTATAACCACGTTTTGGCACGGTCACAAGGTATCTCGCGTTATCTAAACGCCCATCTCTTAATATCTTGCGTAATTCAAAAATAGATTGAGTGACAACTTGATCAGTTACGAACGCGCCATCCCAAACATGTTGTATTAATTCATCACGGCAAAATACTTCACCGGAATGTTGGGCTAAAAAACGAAGCAAATTAACTAAACGTGGTTCAACCGAGACTTCCCTATCTTGGCGATATAATTTATTTTCTTCAATGACGAGAGTCCAGTCATTAATTTGAAAACATAATCCGACCATAAGATACTCATTGGTGTTAAATCGTTATTAATATAAGCAGTTTATGCATCTCAAAAAATAAAGATTATCTATTTATATTGATACGATTCATAAAAGAGATGGCGATTATAAATAAACTATTTATATCTGCCTATATCATTCCCTTATCAAAAATGAAATCTTAGGATCCAACGAATTAAAACAACATAAAAAATCAAACAATCAAACATAAGCAATTGAATTAAAACAAACTAATAAAATATAAAGATATAAGAGAGGTAACATAGCATGACCATTTTTCACATGAACAAGTCTATTTTTAATATTAATAGAACCTAGCGTTTATGAATGCAACATAAATGGAATATAAATAGATCAAGTTTTATCAACTTATAACCTTATAAAAAGAAGGGGAAATAAAAATCAAGAAAACATAAAAATGCTATTAATATTTACATCACTAATCAATAAATAATAGTGAACAAAAAAACATATAATGTATTGACCTAAAGTTAACTTTACCTTTTACAGTGTCTCTACGTTAATAATGAGTATGACAAGGAGTCACTATGACACAATTTGAACACGCCAACATCACCGTTCCAAACATAGATGCGGCCATCGCTTTTCTATTAAATGCAGCACCTGACTTTAGAGTCAAAATAGACCAAACACCAGTAGGTAGTTATCGATGGGCTCATGTCGGTAACGATGAATATTATTTTGCCTTACAAGAACCCAAAGATGCGACCTCATCACAAGATACCCGTAAGCCCTATCACAATATCGGTGTGAACCATATTGGAATGATCGTCGACAATTTAGACCATCTTCAGGAAAAATTACTTGCTTTAGGTTACGAACAAAATGGTCTAGTCACTCAAGAAAAACATGGGCGACGTACTTACTTTTATGACAAAGCAGGATTCGAGTGGGAGTTAGTAGAATACGACAGTGAAAAGCCGGAAGAACGTTACAGTTACTAATCAATAAGAAAGGGCGAACTCAAATAGGTTTGCCCATTTTTTGTATTAATTAAATCAACGTCAATTTACGCGTCTTTAGATTGCAGTATTTTATGGGTCATATATAACCCGATAATCATAGCAACAAAAAAGATAATCACATCTTTATTACCAAGAGCGATGCTTGATACGGCGGGTCCCGGACAAACACCGGCAATGCCCCATCCTAAACCAAAGATTACCGCACCGATAACTAATCGCTTATCAATTTTTTTATTGGTAGATAAACAAAACTCACCTGCATTTAATGGTTTTTCTTTCGGCTTAATCAATAGAAAATACGCGGGCATAAATACCAATAACGCCCCTCCCATCACAAACATTAAGCTTGGATCCCACTCTCCAGCAACATCTAAAAAAGCAATCACAACGTGAGGATCTGCCATTCCAGAAATAACCATACCGATACCAAAAAGAAGCCCTGAAACCAGCGATACAAAAAGAAATAATAAAGTAGCCATCATCGAATCCAACTAAAGAAGGTGATTGAGAAAAAAAACAGTGATAGCCGCAACAATCATAAAAGTAGCGGTAGCAATCATTGAGCGAACAGACAATCGACCAATACCACAGATCCCATGCCCACTAGTACAACCATTGCCTAAACGGGTGCCAACACCAACCAGTAAACCGGCAATAACAAGCGTGCTCACCGTCGCGTTATACTCACTAGGCACGTAAGCACCAAGATAATGAACACCACCAACACCACCAAAGATCATTCCCACAATAAACAAGACACGCCAAGCATAATCTTGTTTTTTAGGTACTAATAGCCCGGTAAGCACTCCACTAATTCCTGCAATTTTACCATTCAGCAGTAATAACAACGTCGCAGAAACGCCAAGTAACATGCCGCCAAATAAGGACTCCCATGGAATCGATATACTCATTATCTTCTTCTCTCTTTTAGGTTAACTCAGTGTTAAGCATACTAAATCATAAACATTAGTCAAAGATTATTTAGCAATGACTAATTTAGGTAGTGTGAATTCACAATCAACTAAACAGAAAATAAGAAGGGAAATATGGAATAAATACTTAACAAACTCAATGAAAGAGAAAAAAATTCTCTAAATTTGATTTTTTATGACATAAATAAGCAAGTTATTCTCCGGTGAAGCACGTATATTTCCCATTCATCTTGTTGCTATTGCACAAAAAAATATCAATACATTAAAACAATATAGAATGGACACTTTATATGGATAAGAAATACCTTTCTCTGCTGCTATTTTGCTCTGTGTGCTTCATTTGGGGAACCACATGGCTTGCTATGGAAATAGCCGTCGATACCATCCCACCAATCTTTTCGACGGCTCTGCGCTTTCTTATTGCTTCGCCTATTCTAATTTTATTGTCGAAGATTTTTAATCAACCTTTATTCTTTCCAAGAGGGAAAAATAAGTGGATGATTATTGTCGCTGTTTTCTATTTTGCGATCCCATTTACCTTAATGATAGCTGGTGAGATGTATATTTCTTCTGGCCTTGCATCTATTATTTTTGCCAACATGCCAATTGCCGTAATGATCACATCCACTTTATTTTTAGGCCTTAGACTTTCACCCCATCAATTTGCAGGCTTGTTTATTGCTGTCAGCAGTTTGTATGTCATTTTATCGAATGAGCTAGGGATTGGTGGTGATGATTTACTGATTGGTTCAGCGGCGTTAGCGTTAGCCGTTGCTATTCATGCGATCATGTATGTGATGGTGCAAAAATACTGTAAAGATATTCAAGTCATCACTTACAACGCCATTCCTAGTTTTATTGCCGCGCTATTATTGTTTATTACGTCATTTGCTTTTGAACAGGTCGACGTACAAGCGTTCTCATCATCTTCTGTAATAGCTGTCGCTTACTTAGGTGTCTTTGCAAGTGTCGGTGGCATTGTGGCTTATTTTAAATTAGGTCAAATATCCACCCCCTTTGCCGCATCAATCTGTTTCTTAATCTTCCCATTAGTCGCACTCAGTTTGTCTTCACTCACTTCTGGAACCACTATTTCAGACAAGTCCCTTATCATGCTAGCGCCGCTGCTTGGTGGGATTTTACTGTCGAAGATCCCACGAAGTGCACTCTCATTAAGTAAATTAAAAGTCCTCTATAAATCGGCATCATAATGAAAGAGACAATCTGGTTATTTATAACGAGAGATTAAAGAAAGAAGAAAGGGCGCAATTAGTGCCCTTTCTTGTATCGACACCCTATTCATAATAAGGTAGTTTAGGAGTATAGACGTATAGAATGCTATGAATTAAAAATAACTTAAGGATAAGTTGTGCCAATTAGAATCCCTGACCAACTCCCTGCTGCTGAAGTATTGCGCGAAGAAAATATCTTTGTCATGCAAGAATCTCGAGCCACCACACAAGCCATTCGTCCTCTTAAAGTGATCATATTAAATTTGATGCCTAAGAAGATAGAAACAGAAACTCAATTTCTTCGCTTGTTATCAAACAGTCCATTACAAGTGGATGTTGAGCTATTACGCATTGATAATCGCACCAGTAAAAATACCCCTACCGAACATTTAGATACTTTTTATCGCCAATTTGAAGGCATTAAAAATCGTAATTTTGATGGCTTGATAATTACTGGCGCTCCATTGGGTTTAGTCCAATTTGAAGATGTTATTTATTGGGAGCACTTACAAACCATCATGACGTGGGCAAAGGATCATGTCACATCGAGTTTGTATGTTTGTTGGGCGGCACAAGCCGGTTTAAAATTGCTGTATGATTTACCAAAGCGCACACGCAAAGAAAAACTGTCTGGTGTTTACAAACACACCAACCTTGAACAACATCACCCCATTTTACGTGGTTTTGATGATCAATTTTTAGCGCCTCATTCTCGTTATGCGGATTTTTCTGCCGATTATCTTAACGCTCATACCGATCTCGACATCCTTGCGACCTCAAAAGAAGCTGGGGTTTATTTAGCATCAACCAAAGACAAGCGAAATGTATTTGTTACTGGTCACCCTGAATACGACTCTCTCACTTTACATAATGAATATGTTCGTGATTTAGGTGAAGGAATGGAACCTATTATTCCTGTTAATTATTATCCTGATGATAACCCTGATATTCCACCAAAAGCGACGTGGCGTAGTCACGGACACTTATTGTTTTCTAATTGGTTGAATTACTGTGTTTACCAACAAACACCGTATGATCTTGACCATTTTTCAGAGCTCAACTTCACCCGCGATTAACTCCTCACTAGGGCGTAATACATCAGTTACGCCCGACTAATAATAAAACCATCTAGATTTATCTGATAGATAGCCCACACTTTTTTATTTCGATCAAAAAAATAGTCATCCCTTTAACTCAGATCAATCAAACCTCTATTTACAAAACCAACAACACTCTAAATGAGAACAAGCTCAATAAAAGCCTCTGATATGTAAGGTATTAATGCCTGTAATTGATTTTTTATTATTTTTTGCATTTATGCAGGTGGTTCTATGTTGTATTTTGAGTTTATCTTTCTATTACTGGTGCTCTATATTGGCTCTCGCTTTGGCGGGATTGGTTTAGGCGTCGTTTCTGGGATTGGTCTGGTTATTGAAGTGTTTATCTTCAAAATGCCCCCTACATCTCCTCCCGTTACCGTTATGCTTATTATCTTAGCGGTTGTTACTTGTGCATCGATACTAGAAGCCGCTGGGGGCCTAAAGTACATGCTGCAAGTCGCAGAGCGGATCTTAAGAAAGAACCCGAAACGCGTTACTATCATCGCTCCTTTTGTTACCTATGCGATGACATTCTTGCTAGGTACAGGTCACGCGGTGTATTCGATTATGCCTATTATTGGTGATGTGGCATTAAAAAATGGCATTCGACCTGAACGCCCTATGGCGGCGGCTTCTGTTGCCTCTCAAATCGCCATTACCGCTTCCCCTCTTTCTGCTGCGGTTGTTTACTATTTAGCGCAATTAGTCGATATCGATGCATCAATTACCTTATTGTCGATCTTAATGGTTACGGTTCCTTCAACGTTATTTGGTACGCTAATGTTGGCGCTGTACAGTTTACGTCGTGGTAAAGAATTAGACGATGATGAAGAGTATCAAGCTCGTTTAAAAGATCCTATTTGGCGTGAAAAAATCTTAAACACTACCTCTACGTCTTTAGATGAAAAACTACCAACCAAAGCCCGCAATGCGGTACTTATCTTTTTAGCTGCCATCGTGTCTATTGTTGTCATCGCTATGTTGCCAGAGATCCGCACCATCACAGAAGGTGGCGCTCCGATCAAAATGTCAGTCGTGATCCAAATGATGATGTTGGCGTTTGGTGGTGTCATTCTATTAGCGACGAAGACCGATCCTCGTGATGTTCCAAATGGTGTGGTGTTTAAATCAGGTATGGTTGCCGCGATTGCGATCTTCGGTATTGCTTGGATGTCAGACACCTACTTCCAATACGCAATGCCTCAATTTAGAGCCGGAATTGTGGATATGGTGACACTTCACCCATGGACATTCGCTTTAGCGCTATTCATTGTCTCTGTAGTCGTTAACTCTCAAGCAGCAACGGCTCGAATGATGTTACCTGTTGGCCTTGCTCTAGGTCTAGAGCCTGCTTTGGTGATTGGTTTAATGCCTGCAGTTTATGGTTACTTCTTTATTCCAAACTATCCATCAGATATTGCTACGGTTAACTTTGATAGCTCAGGTACGACCAAGATTGGTAAATACTACTTTAACCACTCGTTTATGTCGGTTGGTTTAATCGGGGTAATTTCGGCCTGTATGGTCGGTTATGTATTAGGACAAATAGTGATTGGTTAGGGTAACCTAATCAGACTTAACGTTTAAAAAAAGCCCGTGAGCATGGTTGTTAATAACAACCTGCATCTCGGGCTTTTTTAAAACAATCTTACAGAGATAAACTAAAGAACAAACCGGCTAAACACGCACTCATTAAGTTAGCTAACGTACCACCAAGTACCGCTTTAAAACCCATATTCGCGACTTCAGCACGGCGCTCTGGTGCCATCACACCAATAGAACCTAATTGAACTGCTATCGAGCTAATATTAGCAAAACCACATAATGCAAAAGTAATAATTACTTGGCTGTAAGCTGATAATTGATCTTTATGTTGAACAAAGTCGATAAAAGCAACGAACTCATTTAATACTATTTTTTGACCAATGTATGAACCCGCCATCACCATTTCACTTTCAGGAATACCAATGATCCAAGCAATAGGTGCAAATAAATAACCAAACACAATTTGCAGCGTTATGCCTTCAAAGCCAAACCATCCAGCAACCATTTCTAGTCCGCTGTTTAGCATTGCAATCACACTGACAAAAGCAATCAACATCGTACCGACAGCGACCGCGATTTTCATGCCATTCATTGCACCACTTGCCAGTGCATCTATCACATTACTCTGTTCGCTTTTATCGATCGTTAACTCATGCTGATCAACCGGCGTTTCTTGCTCAGGCACTAAAATCTTAGCCATTAATAAACTGCCCGGTGCCGCCATAAAGCTTGCTGCGATTAAATATTTAAGCTCAACCCCTAATCCGGCGTAACCACCTAGAACACTACCAGCAACCGATGCCATACCACCGACCATCACAGCAAACAGCTCCGAACGTGTCATTTTTGCCAAGAATGGACGGATAAGTAGAGGTGATTCACCTTGAGATAAGAAGATGTTACCTGTCGCAACTAAAGATTCAACCTTACTTGTTCCTAAGAATTTCTGAACCGCGCCACCTAAAACAGCGATCACTTTTTGCATGATGCCTAAATAATACAGAGCAGAAATTAAGGCACTGAAGAAAATAATGATTGGTAATACACGAATCGCAAAAATAAAGCCTGTTGATGCTAAATCACCAAATAAAAACGCGATGCCTTCATCAGCAAAACCCAACAAGCTTGATACCCCACGGCTTAGCGCAGCAAGAGCCGTCTGACCCCATGGAAAGTAAAGTACAAGAGCTGCAAAAGTGAGTTGTAGAAAAAGAGCTCTAAGAACGGTTTTCCAATTGATAGCTGAACGTTTTTCAGAAAATATCCATGCACAAAAAATAAGCGCGCACATGCCAAGTAGACTAAATAAAATGGTCATAGTAATGCCTATTTAATGATTAAAGGTAAATATGAAGAAACGAAAGGGCACGCCGCAATAAAGGACGTTAATGGTGAAGCGTTACTGTACCAAGAGGAGGTAGAAATAGATAAAAAGCTGTTCATTTGGGTTCCTTTACAAGCTGTTTAACAGTAGCTGGTCCTAATCCTTGGGGTCATTCACTGTTCCCTGTGACGGCTTGTATTGGGAAAAGGAGTATACATTGCGCAGATTTAAAATCACCAAATATGTGACATTAATCACTGAATTTACCTAACTGAAAAACAACCGTACCAATAAGGTACAAATAACCAAAAAAAACCGCCTTTATCACCATAAAAATAAACATATACAACGAAATATATACAGGCAATTTCAATCATAAGCATGCTACAGTTATAGGCTAAGCTTAAAATTGGAATATAAATATGGCGAATACAGAGCACATTGAAAAACTGGATAATATCGATAAATTCAGTGTTATTACTTATCGTTGTGGAATCGCACTTTTTAGCTTGGCACTTCTTCTTTCGTGCATTGCCCTGTCAGATGAGATCGGACTTATCGCTCTTGAGCAACCTCTCGATAAATTGGCGTATCTAGCCTTAGCGGTATCAAGTGCAATGAGCGCTGCAAATTTGCATGTGTATGATAAAAAAATCCGTATAATAATTACGTGGTCAACGTGGATAGGTTTAGTATTATTAAGCCAGTTAGACAATAGCCACTACTTTTGGTTACCTATCGGATTCTTGTTTATTACCTTCTCTGGTATTGCGATGAAAGAATCATTTTGTTTCAGCGTTCCGGGACTAAAAGCCATTCCATTTTTACTTTGTACCGCCGTGTTAATGCTCGCATTAAATATCTGGATCATTGCACTCGCTTGTTTGGCATTTTCTAGCGTTGTATTTGCTTTTCTTGCTATACAAAAATGGCGTATGCCACTGCATTTTGATATTGGCAATAAAGCGTATTATCAAAATTAAATCGCGTCATAACAGTGCCCCCATCCCTAAATGGATAGGGGGAATTTAATCAAATGATTCATTTTATAACTGGAACTTGTTGCTCCAATACTGGTCTATAATTTTTTAGGATCTAAATAACAAGATTATGATATTACACGTTTTCTATGCTTTTCTTGTTGTGATCTGCATTGTCCCTATTGCTCCCGGTCTAATTGGTGTATTAAGCTCATCATTGAGTTATATCCCCTCCATTGGATTAACTCAGTTTACTCTGAATGGCTATCATGCGGCTTTTGAGTGGAGTGGCGTTTGGCATTCCATTTTATTAACGCTATCCAGTGCTATCATCAGTACCTTCTTTACTTGCATTATCTCCTTTGCCATTTTGCAAAGTGGTTGGCATCGTCCTATTTGGAAAAAAATAGAACCACTTCTAGCCCCTTTACTTGCAATGCCCCATGTTGCTTTCGCTATTGGGTTCGCCTTTCTTTTCTCTCCAACCGGAATGATTGCCAGACTCATTGCTCCCATAACTAATGAACCTTTATTTTCAATCATTAATGACCCGTTCAATATCGGTCTAATCTTAGTGCTTATCATTAAAGAAGTGCCTTTTTTGTTACTCATGAGCATTCCGATAATGCAGCAGCTCAATATTGATAAAACAATAAAAGTAACGACCAGTTTAGGCTATAAGCCTCATCAAATGTGGTGGAAGTGCCTTTTTCCTCAATGGCTAAAAAAAGCGCGCTTTCCTTTATTGGCGATCATTGCTTACAGCGTTTCAGTGGTTGATGTGGGTTTAATTATTGGATCTAGTAACCCCCCAACCTTTGCTGTTTTAGTTTGGCAATGGTTTAGTGATCCAGACATTAACCTTCAGCCTCGAGCGGGCGCAGGGGCTGTTATCCTATTTATCCTGTGTTTACTGCTAATTGCCATTCACCGCTTTATCGAATGGGGAATAACAAGCTATTGCCGAGCATGGCAAATCTCTGGCCGATTTGGATTTGTATTTCCAGGGCTTTCTTTATTTGGGATGGTTAGTAGCATTATTGTTATCTCTTTTCCTATTATGTGGGTATGGAGCATCGCACAGCGGTGGCGATTTCCTAATTTAACGCCTACTCAGTTCTCTCTACGGTTCTGGATTGAAGAATGGCCGAATATTGTCCCGACTATTGCTGACAGCCTTTTTATTGCTCTTATTTCAGCAAGTATCGCTCTTGTGTTGGCATTGATTGGGCATGAATATAGACTTAAATATCGTTGGCATATCCCGCCTCTACTGATAGCGATACCGATGTTAGTACCCCAACTCTCTCTTTTGTTTGGTATTCAAGTTGCTGCACTCTATTTCTCTCATGATTCTTATTATATTTGGGTGATTTGGTCACACATATTTTTCTCTTTCCCTTATATTTTTCTTGCACTAGATGGCCCTTGGCGTAGTTTTGATCAACGCTTAATTCAAACAGGATTAAGTTTAGGTAAGTCACCATTACATTGTTGGTTCACGATTAAGGCCCCCTTACTTTTTCCTGCCATTATTTATGCAGGAGCAATAGGGATCAGTGTCAGTTTGGCTCAATATTTACCAACACAGATGTTAGGAGCAGGAAGAGTGATGACGCTAACGACGGAGGCTGTGGCATTATCCAGTGGATTTGATCGTCGAATTACGGCACTTTATGCACTGTGGCAAGCGCTATTGCCTTTTGTTTTCTTTACGTTAGCCGTCATTATCGGTCGATATTATTCTCGTCATTCCCACATCAACATTAAGACAAGGAAGGTTGAAGGTCATGAGCCTATCAATAAAGAATCTCACCATTTTCACTCATAATGGGACTGAGTTATTGTCCTCTTGCTCTTTATCTGTAAATAAAGGGGAGGTACTGAGTATTATGGGGCCAAGTGGCTGTGGAAAATCAACACTATTAAACGTGATCGCAGGTCATCTAACGAATGATTTCAACTACTCAGGCAGCATCCAGTTAAATGGAGAAGACATTGATACTTTGGCTCCTCATAAAAGAAATGTCGGTATTCTCTTTCAAGAAGATCTTCTTTTCCCTCACCTTTCGGTATGGGAAAATCTTGCCTTTGCTTTGCCTAACGCAATTAAAGGAAAAGAACGACAAGCAGAGGCCATTAACGCATTAAAAAACATTCAATTAGACCATTTAGCTCACTCTTTTCCTGATCAAATATCAGGAGGTCAACGAGCTCGTATTAGTTTAGTCAGAATGCTTCTAGCAAAGCCCAAAGTCGCTTTACTTGATGAACCTTTTAGTAAATTAGACAAAGCACTTCGTATACAATTTAGAGATTGGGTATTCACACAACTCGCTGAAGCCAATATACCTACACTATTAGTAACTCATGATAATGATGACATTCCGAACAATAGCCAACACCTCTCTTGGCCAATGGAGATTCCCCATGCTTGATAAGTTCAGCATCCAACTTATACGTAAACCCTTATCAATAATGGCAAATCAATTAAATAAACTTGGTATAACCGCAAATCAAACGACGGTTTTTGGCTTCGTTTTAGGCTGCATGGCTTTTCCGGCGTTAATCTTTCAAGAATACAATATTGCTTTGGTTTTCATTTTACTAAATCGTATTTGTGATGGTTTGGATGGGGCATTAGCAAGAATCAACGGCATTACAGATTCGGGAGGATTTTTAGATATTAGCTTAGATTTTCTCTTTTATTCTTTAATTCCTTTTGGATTTATTCTCGCGAATCCAGAACATAACGCCATTGCAGGCGCATTAATTATCTTTTCATTTATCGGTACTGGCAGCAGTTTTTTGGCTTTTGCGGTGATGGCAGGAAAAAGAAATATAGATAACCCAGTCTACAAAAACAAATCATTGTATTACATGAGAGGGTTAACCGAAGGAACAGAAACGATTGGCTGTTTTGTTTTATTTTGCTTATTCCCTTTTCACTTTTCAATCATTGCTTATGTGTTTTCCGCTCTATGTTGGATCACGACAATAAACAGAATTTGGTCTGGGTTTCATACACTAAAAGACAGTGAAAAAAGCGATCAATGATAAATTAATCCTCTTTCTCATAAACTAAAAAAGCCACCGCAAGTAACCCTGCTGTGGCTTTTATGATTCTACTTATTGTTGAATAAAAATGAGTTTAAAAGTCATCAACAGCAAATAGAGTTTCCATATTCAAACCTTGTTGCGTCATTATTTCTCTTAAACGCCTTAACCCTTCAACTTGGATTTGCCTTACTCGTTCTCGAGTTAAACCAATCTCTCGGCCTACCTGTTCTAACGTTGACGCTTCATACCCTAACAGTCCAAAACGACGTGCAACGACTTCTTTTTGTTTTGGATTTAATTGACTTAACCAGCCAACTAAAGATTCGTTAATATCGTTTGTTTGTGTTTCGGATTCAGGATCGGCATTTTTCGTATCCGGAATAATATCAAGCAGTGCTTTATCAGATTCACCGGCAACCATTGAATCAACAGAAGCGACCCTCTCGTTTAAACGCAGCATTCGACTCACATCGCTTACTGGTTTATCTAGCTTTTCGGCTATTTCTTCTGGCGTAGGCTCATGATCCAATTTTTGGGATAGCTCACGAGCGGCACGCAGGTATACGTTTAACTCTTTCACTACATGGATTGGTAAACGAATGGTTCTCGTTTGGTTCATAATGGCACGTTCAATCGTTTGACGTATCCACCAAGTGGCATAAGTAGAGAAGCGAAAGCCTCTTTCTGGGTCAAATTTTTCAACCGCGCGAATTAAACCTAAATTACCTTCTTCAACCAAATCTAATAAAGCAAGACCACGATGGTTATAACGACGTGCAATTTTCACCACTAATCGTAAGTTACTTTCAATCATTCTAGATCGAGCGGCAACATCACCTTTCAAGGCTAGGCGACTGAAATACACTTCCTCTTCAGCGGTTAGAAGTGGTGAAAATCCAATTTCACTTAAGTACAGTTGAGTCGCATCCATTACTTTTTGCGAACTACTAACTTCAAGACGTTCAGATTTTTTTTCTGTCTTTGTCGTTAGTTCAGTTTCATCAACTGCGTCTAAATCAAACTCTTCAACTTTAGTTACTGCATTGCTTTTACTCATAGCGCCTCCCGATGGCGAGCCAGCAAGACATTACAACTCAGCTATGTCATCCCTGTTACGGTAAATACCGTTGTGGATTTACCGATTTCCCTCTAAAACGGATCTCAAAATGCAAACGAACGCTGCTCGTACTTGAGCTACCCATTGATGCGATTTTTTGTCCCGCATTGATGTTTTGACCTTCTTTCACAAACAATGATTCATTATGGGCGTAGGCACTTAAGTAATCGTCATTATGTTTAATAATTATTAGGTTGCCATAACCTCTTAACGCATTGCCTGCATAAACCACGGTTCCTTTTGCGGTTGAGATGATCTCTTGGCCACGTTGACCGGCGATATCTATCCCTTTATTTCCTTGGTCTCCTGTTGAAAACTTAGCAATGATTCTTCCTTTAGTTGGCCATAACCACGAATCTACCTTCTCCGATTTTTTTTCTACTGGTTTTGGTTTCGGTGTTGGCTTCGGTTTTGGCTTAACAACCGGCTTCGGCTTAGAAGATGTTATCGGTTTGTTAGATTCAACATACTCCTTCGATTTCGCCTTTTCAACCTTTTTTGTGCTTTGTTTTTGAACAGGTTGTGTTTTTGTACTAGCGGACGTAACGGGTTTTGCCGTACTCGGTGCTTTATTCGTAGCAACAGGAACAACGGCAACCGCTGTTGCAGTAGAGCTTGGGGTACCATTCTCTTTAATAACGGAATGACCATCATCACCGTACGCAGGAGCAATATATCGAGGGCCCCATAATTTTATTTTTTGTCCTGGCTGGATCACATAAGGTGCTTTAAGTTCGTTATATGCAATAAGCTCTTTAACATCTTTATTCGTTACATATGAAATAAAATATAACGTATCCCCGCTTTCAACCTTATAGTAACTTCCTCGATAGCTACCACGCTCAGTACCACCATAAGAAGATGCCTTACTATTAACGCTTGATACTGGCGCAGGACGATGTGGCCCCAATGAACAGCCAACAAGCAATAAACTAAGAGCTATCACACCCAAGTAAGAGAAAGAGAAGTATTGTTTTATTTTATCCATATTCACTTATGCTAAGTCCCCTGAAACTAAAGGCACAAATCGCACCTCTTCGATCACTTCAGAATGGAATTCATCTCCATGACGGGTAATTCGGAGCAATTGTTGTGACTCTGTACCAATGGGAATGACTAACCGTCCTCCCTCTTTTAATTGATAAAGAAGATCATTAGGGATGGATTCTGCGGCAGCGGTAACGATGATGGCATCAAACGGACTTTTACTTGGCCAACCATTCCAACCATCAGCATGCTTAGTTGAAATGTTATAAAGATCTAACTGCTTTAATAAGCGCTTCGCGTTCCATTGTAATGATTTAATGCGCTCAACAGAGTGCACGTGCCCTACTAATTTGGCTAATACTGCGGTTTGATAACCTGAGCCTGTTCCTATCTCTAACAAGTTGGAGTCATATTGAAGCTCCAATAGTTCCGTCATTTTTGCAACAATATACGGTTGAGAGATCGTCTGACCCTCACCGATTGGTAACGCATTATTTTGATAGGCTTGATGTGCTAATGCTTCAGGAACAAATCGCTCACGTGGCAATTGTCGGATAGCCAAAAGAATATCCTCATTGAGGATACCTTGCTGACGTAAGAATTGATCAAGTAACTCAGAGCGAGAATGCATCATTAATGAGTGCTCTCCGGCAATGGTAGCCATTCTTTCATCATTGTTAATGAATCATGTGCTGTTAAATCGACTTGTAAAGGGGTAATAGACACACTGTTATTAGCAATGGCATAGAAATCCGTGCCCTCTCCAGCGTCTTGCTTTTTCCCTGGAGGACCTAACCAATAAATGGTTTCTCCTCTAGGATCCTTTGCCTTTATCATGCTTTCAGAATGATGCCTTGCACCTAAACGAGTCACTTTCCAATCTGATAATTGTGAATATTCACAGTCCGGAACGTTAACATTCAATACTCTTTTGGTTGTTAATGGTTTTACTAAATGATTCTTAACTAATTCAACCGCAACCTGAGCTGCAGTATCAAAATGTGTTTTTCCGACCAATGACATTGCTATGGCTGGCAAACCTAAAAAATGCCCTTCTGTTGCCGCTGCAACGGTACCAGAATACAGCGTATCATCCCCTAAATTAGCACCATGGTTTATCCCTGTAATGACTAAATCAGGTAAGTTATCTTTCATTAACTCATTCAATGCAAAATGAACACAATCGGTTGGGGTTCCTTGTACTGAGTGAATATGCTCCGCAATTTGGCGGACACGAAGTGGAGATTCTAGAGTAAGAGAATTTGACGCGCCTGAACGATTACGATCAGGAGCAACAATAGTAATATCTGCGATATCAATAAGAGCTAAAGCAAGAGTATTAATCCCTTCAGCAAATACCCCATCATCATTACTTAGCAATATATGCAATTTCTTCACTCAGTTCTCCACTTCATTTCTTAAGTCGTTCTAATCGTATGTACGTTCAACTTCAATTTCTTGTAACAATTCACGAACGATAACCGTAGCAAAACTGCCCGATGTTAGTGAAAAGTTTAAGGTAAGTTGATCGCCTTCCACAGACCAATGTAGGTTCTCTGGATGTAATTCAATGCTACGGCGTTCATGACGCATACGGTTACCACGGATCAAGGCCATTAAGTCTGGTTCAGCATCCAGTTGTGGTTGCTCAAACGTTAATGCTTTCTCTGTCGTTGGCAGTTGATTATCACCAGCAAGTGCTGCACTGATTGATAATTCACCCTTTTTAATTTTTTGAATGCAGTCTTCTGACGTTACATTCTCATTAACCGTACGATCGTTTTGATCAAGTAGAATATCACCATCAACAGGTAGAGAGAAGTAACCCTCTGTTATTCTTTGAGAAATAATATGGTTAAAAATCCACGAACGCGCTGCTGATAGATAAAAACTGCGTTTCGTATTATCACGAGTACGGACATTTTCACGCCCCCAACGACGCGCTTCTGTTACGTTATTGCCTTCATGTCCAAAGCGTTGAGCACCAAAATAGTTTGGTACACCCGTTACTTTTACCTTCTCTAAACGAGCCAGTACATCATCCATATCAGTCACTTCAGTCGCAATTAACTGAAAGCTATTTCCGAGAAGATCGCCTGGACGTAATTTTTTATGATGACGCGTCATTTCTAAAATTTCGACACCAGGGTGTGCCACTTCAAATAGAACAAAATTCAAGTGATCACTTTTTGGAAGATGAACGCTTAACCACTGTTCAGTCACCGCATGGCGATCTTTCAAACCAGCCCAGCTGATGTCTTTTGATTTAACACCACAAAACTTAGCTAATTCATTCGCTACGTATTTCGTGTTTTCTCCAGTTTTACGAATTTTAACCATTAAGTGTTCACCTTTACCAGTGAACTCATACCCTAATACTTCTTTTACAATAAAGTGTTCAGGTAGCTGCTTTAATTTACCCGTTGCAACTGGCTTTCCGTATAACCATGAAAAAGTAGACATGATGTCTGACATAAGTTTGTCTCTAATTAATAAGATTTTTTAACTAACAGCACCACAGCTTCACAAGCGATGCCTTCTTTTCTACCAGTAAAGCCTAAACCCTCGGACGTGGTCGCTTTGACGTTTACATTATCCAAGCTTGTTTCTAAATCTTCAGCAATAGCAGCGCACATATGTTTAATATGAGGCGCCATCTTAGGGGCTTGTGCAATGATTGTGACATCCGCATTCCCTAGCTCTAAGCCTTTTTCTTTAACTCGACGATATACATCTCTAAGCAAAGCTCTGCTATCGGCGCCTTTCCATTTATCATCAGTATCAGGGAAATGACGACCAATATCTCCTTCCGCAATGGCACCAAGCAAAGCATCACACAATGCATGCAGTGCAACATCACCATCTGAATGAGCAATTAACCCTTGCTCATAAGGAACGCTGACTCCACCAATAATAACTGGGCCTTCTCCACCAAATTTATGTACATCAAATCCGTGTCCAATTCTCATTCGTTGATTTCCTTTTTCATTTTTTGAAGGTAGAACTCTGCTAAATCAAGATCTTCAGGTTGAGTTATTTTTAAGTTATCGGCCCGACCTTGTATGAGTTTAGGCTGATATCCCATAAATTCGATAGCAGAAGACTCATCCGTAATCGATAAGCCTTGTTCTAAACCTGTTTTTAATGCGGTATACAATAACTCGGTAGTGAACAGTTGCGGTGTTAATGCATGCCACAACACACTGCGATCAATCGTTGTACTGATGCTTAAATCTGAATTTGCCTGCTTCATCGTATCTCGAACTGGCGAGGCTAATATACCACCCAGATGATCCGGGATCACTGCTTCAATTAACTTAGCAATATCGCTATGGCGAAGGCAAGGGCGCGCCGCATCATGAACCATAACCCACTGACTTAATGTGTTTTTTTGTACGTATTCTAGACCAGAAAGAACAGAATCAGCACGCTCTTCCCCACCAGAGACTCGAATCACTCTCTTATCGGTAGCAATAGATAACGCATCAAAATATGGGTCATCATCGCTGATTGCAACAATGACCGTATTGACCATAGGAAAGGCCAATAAGTTTTCAATGGTATGTTCAATGACTGTTTTACCATCAAGTACTAAATATTGTTTTGGACGATCGGCTTTCATTCGGCTGCCAACACCTGCAGCAGGTACGATTACAGTAATAAATAAAGGAGACAATGACGACATTTTTTATTCCTCACTATTTTCATCAATAATGCGATAAAAGGTCTCACCTTTTTTTATCATACCGAGTTCATGCCTAGCTCGCTCTTCTATTGCCGCTGAACCTTTTCTTAAATCGTCGATTTCAGCAAACATTTGTCCATTTCGATTACGTAACCCTTGATTTACTTCTTCTTGAAGCTGAACATCATTGGATACTTGAGCGTAATCCGCCATGCCATTTTTTCCAAACCATAAGGTATATTGCAGCCAACCTAAGGCAATAATCAGTAAAACGGCGAATGCACGCATAGTAGCTCCGGCAACAAATGTTTGAGTTATAATGAAAAGAGCGCTAACTATATCAACCCCTCATTAGAACTTCACTAGCTGTATAGCTGAAATAAAAAAAACCGCCTCAAATGAGACGGTTTTTGTATCAAAATTCTAATCGAACGATTAAAGAATTAAGTCATACTCTCAAAAATTGAGATTATTGACCTTTAACTTCTTTAAGACCGTTGAATGGCGCTAGTTCACCTAGAGCTTCTTCGATACGGATTAGTTGGTTGTACTTAGCAACACGGTCAGAACGGCTCATAGAACCAGTTTTGATTTGACCTGCCGCTGTACCAACTGCTAGATCAGCAATTGTTGCATCTTCAGTTTCGCCTGAACGGTGAGAGATAACTGCTGTGAAACCAGCATCTTTAGCCATCTTGATTGCAGCTAGAGTCTCTGTAAGTGAACCGATTTGGTTGAACTTGATAAGGATTGAGTTAGTGATGCCTTCTTCAATACCACGAGCAAGAATCTTAGTGTTTGTAACGAATAGATCGTCACCAACTAGTTGGATTTTGTCGCCAAGAAGTTCAGTTTGGTGCTTGAAGCCAGCCCAATCTGATTCGTCTAGACCATCTTCGATAGATACGATTGGGAATTGCTCAACAAGACCAGCTAGGTAATGGTTGAACTCTTCAGCCGTAAATTTCTTACCTTCGCCTTTAAGGTCGTAGATACCGTCTTCTTTGTTGTAGAACTCAGAAGCAGCACAGTCCATAGCAAGAGTAACGTCTTTGCCTAGCTCGTAACCAGCAGCTGCAACAGCTTCTGCGATAACTTCTAGCGCTTCAGCGTTAGATTTAAGGTTAGGAGCGAAACCGCCTTCATCACCAACCGCTGTGCTGTAGCCTTTAGACTTAAGAACTTTAGCTAGGTTGTGGAAAACTTCTGCGCCCATGCGTACCGCTTCTTTAAGCGTTTTAGCGCCAACAGGTTGAATCATGAATTCTTGGATATCAACGTTGTTATCAGCGTGCTCGCCACCGTTGATGATGTTCATCATTGGTAGAGGCATAGAGAATACGCCAGGAGTGCCGTTTAGTTCAGCAATGTGAGCGTAAAGAGGCATAGATTTAGCAGCTGCAGCAGCTTTAGCATTCGCTAGAGAAACAGCAAGGATTGCGTTAGCGCCAAATTTTGCTTTGTTTTCTGTGCCATCTAAATCGATCATGATTTGGTCGATTTCAGCTTGGTTTTTCGCGTCTTTGCCGATTAGAGCTTCTGCGATTGGGCCATTTACAGCTGCGATAGCTTTAAGAACACCTTTACCTAGGAAACGAGATTTGTCGCCGTCACGTAGCTCAAGAGCTTCACGAGAACCAGTAGATGCGCCAGATGGAGCAGCAGCCATACCAACAAAACCACTTTCTAGATGAACTTCAGCTTCAACTGTTGGGTTACCACGAGAATCGATGATTTCACGACCTAGAACTTTAACGATCTTAGACATTGTGTTTCCTCTATTTTCTTTAATTTAAAAGCTAAAAATAGCTGCCACAACATTGGACAGCTACCCGTAAATCCTATTACTTTTCGAATTCACCGCGGGCATTTTCGCCTGCTGCTTTAACAAAACCTTCAAATAATGGGTGTCCATCACGAGGTGTTGATGTGAATTCAGGGTGGAATTGAGCAGCCACAAACCATGGGTGGTTAGGGATTTCAATTATCTCCACAAGCTTCTTATCAGCAGATAAGCCAGAGATCTTAAGACCGGCTTTTTCAAGCTGCGGAAGTAAATTATTATTTACTTCATAGCGGTGACGATGACGCTCTTCAACTGTTGCGTTACCGTAAAGCTCACGAGCTTTAGAGCCTTTAGCAAGATGACATAGTTGAGAACCAAGACGCATTGTACCGCCTAGATCTGATTTCTCAGTACGCTCTTCAACATTACCGTCGCCATCAATCCACTCTGTGATTAGACCAACAACTGGGAATTTAGTGTCTTTAGAGAATTCAGAAGAGTGAGCCCCTTCCATATTAGCAACGTTACGCGCGTAATCAATTAGCGCAACTTGCATACCCAGACAAATTCCTAAATATGGTACTGCATTTTCACGAGCGTATTGAGCAGCAAGGATCTTACCTTCAATACCACGGTCACCAAAACCACCAGGAACTAGAATTGCATCTAGACCTTCTAGGATTTCAGTACCTTTAGATTCAACATCTTGTGAATCTATATATTTAATAGTGACGCTCAAGCGATTTTTCAAGCCCGCATGTTTTAATGCTTCGTTTACTGACTTGTAAGCATCTGGTAATTCAATGTATTTACCAACCATACCGATAGTAACTTCACCAGTCGGGTTCGCTTCTTCATAAATTACTTGTTCCCACTCAGAAAGATCAGCGGCAGGAGCGGTAATACCAAAGCGTTGACACACTAAATCATCAGTACCTTGCGCTCGGATCAATTGTGGGATTTTATAGATTGAATCTACGTCTTTCATTGAGATAACTGCTTTTTCTTGTACATTACAGAAAAGAGCAATTTTCTTACGTTCGTTTGCTGGAATAACACGATCTGAACGACAAACTAAGATATCTGGTTGGATACCAATAGACAGTAGCTCTTTTACTGAGTGTTGAGTCGGCTTAGTTTTAAGCTCGCCTGCTGCAACCAAGTAAGGAACAAGTGTTAAGTGCATAAACATTGTGTGTTCACGACCTAGCTCAACAGCAAGTTGACGAATCGCTTCCATGAATGGCAGAGATTCAATATCACCAACTGTGCCACCAACTTCAACGAGTGCGATATCATGGCCTGCAGCGCCAGAAATAACACGTTCTTTAATCGCATTCGTAATATGAGGGATAACTTGGATAGTTGCACCTAAGTAGTCACCGCGACGTTCTTTACGTAGAACATCAGCGTAAACTCGACCAGCCGTAAAATTATTACGTTTAGTCATTTTGGTGCGAATGAAGCGCTCGTAGTGACCTAAATCTAGATCAGTTTCTGCGCCGTCTTCCGTGACGAATACTTCACCGTGTTGAGTTGGGCTCATTGTGCCTGGATCAACGTTGATGTATGGGTCAAGCTTCATCATAGTGACTTTTAAGCCACGAGCTTCAAGAATAGCTGCTAATGATGCTGCTGCAATACCTTTACCTAGAGAGGATACAACCCCGCCAGTTACAAAAATGTAATTCGTCGTCATACGTTACCTGAAATTGGTGTATTGAGGAATAAAATGGATTTTATCTGGACGGGAAATGAATATACCAGAACCGCTTTATGGCCACAACGTGAAAAGTATCACAGTTAATTGATTTATTTTTTGCTCCAAATCAATTCCGCTCACTTCGCTTCACATTTTCCCACTCAGAGTCTAGTTCATTTAAATCACATTGCTGCAAAGTTTTGTGTTTTTTAGCGATGTTCGCTTCAATTTGACGAAAACGGCGTTCAAACTTATCATTTGCTTTGCATAACACTTGCTCTGGATTTTTTCCTAAATGGAGAACTAAATTTACTGTAGCAAAAAGTAAATCGCCTAATTCTTCTTCTACTTTATTTTCATCCCGTGGATTTTTTATCGCCTCTTCTAAAACCTCTGCGACCTCTTCATTCACTTTTTCAGCAACCGGTTGCAGTTCATTCCAGTCAAACCCTACTTTTGAGCATTGTTTTTGTATTTTATTGGCTTTTAATAATGCAGGTAAGGCGGTAGGAATTGAATCTAAAATACTGTCATTCCCAATCTTAGACCCTGGGTCACTTTCCTGTTTATTTGCACGCTCTTGTTGCTTTATTTTGTCCCAATTAGCACTAATCTCATCATCCGTAGAAAGGACTTCATCACCAAAAACGTGTGGATGACGACGGATCAACTTTTCATTTAATGTATCTACCACATCACTAAAATCAAACAACTGCTCTTCTTTTGCTATTTCAGAGTAGAAAATAACTTGAAATAATAGGTCCCCAAGTTCTTCTTTTAAATTAACCCAATCTTTCTTATGAATTGCATCCACTACTTCATAGGTTTCTTCTATGGTGTGAGGAATAACAGAATCAAAGGTTTGCTTTTGATCCCACGGACAACCAGATTTCTTATCCCTTAACTGAGTCATAATTGAAAGTAACTGTTCCATATTATTTGGGGTTGTCATACCTATTTTCCTGTGATTAAAAACAAAAAAGCGGTGACCATTATAGTCACCGCTTTTTCAAAAATACATTCGCCTTAAACTAAAAGGCATTTAGAAAGCTTACTTTAATAAACCCAGTGCTGCCGTCGGCGCTTGTTTTGCTTGGGCTAGAATCGAAGAACTTGATTGAGTTAAAATTTGATTCTTAGTTAAGTTTGTCGTTTCTTTAGCAAAATCAACATCTTTAATTTGACTGTTTGAGTCAGAAATATTCTCATTGATGTTGGTTAAATTATTTACTGCACTTTCAAAACGATTTTGAAACGCACCAAGTGATGCACGATTACCATCAACATATTGTAATGCTGCATCAATCACATCAATAGAACGCTGAGCTCCACCAACGGTCGTCAGATTCATAGAAGCAACGGTATCGTCTGATTCCCCACCCATTTTCAACTCATTAGCGAGAGAGCCACTGAAGGTTAATGGAGAAGAGATAGTCTCACCAGACATGAATACTTGTAGAATACCTTTTTCAGTAACAGAAGCACTTAACTCATTTGTTTGGCCATTAATGTAAGTAGCCAACTCTTCAATATCATCACCCGATTTTGCGGCAATATTGATTTTTTGTTCATTACCATTTTTATCATTATATTGAACATTAAATTGCGTATTCTCTTTGCCTACCGTCCAGTTAATGTCACGACCTTCTTCTGCAAAATAAGATTTACCGCCCATCGTCGCTTCATCTGCTCGCATACTATTTAATGTCATCGCAACGGCTTCGCCTGAATCCGCACCAATTTGAAATGACTTAGTACCAAACTCACCATTAATTAAACGAGTTCCTGCAAACGATGTTGTTTCAGCGATACGATTCAATTCATCCGTTAGTGAGCTTGCCTCTTCTTGCATTGCATCACGGTCAGCATCGGTGTTTGAACCATTTGAAGATTGTAGTGATAAATCACGTAAACGCTGAAGAACATTTGTTGTTTCTTTCATTGCGCCTTCAGCAGTTTGAGCTATCGACATACCGTCATTGGCATTACGAACAGCAACATTCAAACCACGAGTTTGTGCTGTCATACGATTTGAAATTTGCAGACCAGAAGCATCATCAGCAGCGCTGTTGATTTTTAAACCTGAAGACAATTTCTCCATTGAATCCGCTTGAGCAGCTGTTGCATTATTCATGTAACGTTGCGCTGTCATTGCTGAGATATTTGTATTTACTGAAATTGACATAGTTCTTGCTCCGGGTCGGCTTCATTTATTGTTATAGGATTGAAGCCTATAATTCATCGTTGATACATTTATTTACGGCTCGAAGTTTCAGAACTTGAATAATTTTTATAAAAAAAAGCCGAATATCATCGCTAATATTCGGCTCTATTTTTTATCTGTTTTAATTATCAATAACTTAAAGAAAATCTACATCAATTTATTTTCTCTGTTTTACTATGATAATCGAGAGGCTTCCATGACATCTTTTACTTGTTCAACACGAGTAATTAATCGACTAAGGATGTCAGCACTGAACACTTCAAGATCAAAATCCATAATAGTCAGCTGCTTTTTGTAATCATTACGGCTCTTCATGCCAGACACTTTTACTTTTTCATTCGCAAACAGACTGGTAAGATCCTTCAATAAACCAGAACGATCCATGGCTGTGACTCTTAACGTCAATATATAAGAGCCAACAAAACCACTCCCCCACACCGTGTCGATAATTCGTTCTGCTGCATGATGACGTAATTCATCAAGCTGATCACAATCACTGCGGTGAACTGAAATACCACGACCTTGAGTTATGTACCCCGCGATAGGATCACCAGGGATCGGCTGACAACAGCGTGCTAGGTGCGTCATTAAATTATCGACACCCTCAACCACCACTGCATCATTGCGTTTTTTATTCTGCGCCTGAGCTTGTGCTTGTGCCTTCGCTTCAGATTCTTGCAATTGCTCTAACGCTTTTTGATCTTCTTGCTCAGCGGTTGGTTTATTCACTAACGCATTAATGTGATTAATCACTTGGTTAATACGTAAGTCGCCACTACCAACACCAGCAAACAACTCATCCGTTGAATTCACATTAAAGCGCTTGAGTGCGTATTGCTCTGCATCTTTTAACGTTGCGCCAATTTTTGCTAATTCAACTTCTAAAATCTCTTTACCTGCATCAAGGTTTTTTTCACGACTCTGTTTTCTAAACCAGGCATTGATCTTTGCACGAGCACGGCCAGAGTTCACAAAACCCAAGGTTGGGTTTAACCAATCTCGAGAAGGGTTCGGTTCTTTTTGGGTAATAATTTCAACTTGGTCACCCATTGCAAGGTTATGGGTAAATGGCACGATTCGTCCACCCACTTTCGCACCAATACATCGATGCCCCACTTCTGAGTGAATATGATACGCAAAATCTAAAGGTGTCGCGCCCATTGGTAGATCAACAACATCACCACGAGGGGTAAAGGCATAAACACGATCATCAAACACTTGGCTTCGTAATTCATCCAGCATTTCGCCAGAATCTGACATCTCTTCTTGCCAATCAAGCAGTTTACGTAGCCACGTAATCTTCTCATCATAACCAGTACGACTGCTGTTTGATGAGCCTTCTTTGTATTTCCAGTGCGCAGCAACCCCTAATTCTGAGTCTTCGTGCATATCCTTTGTTCGGATCTGGATTTCAATGGTTTTCCCTTCAGGGCCTAAAACAACCGTATGAATAGATTGATAGCCATTCGGTTTTGGGTTTGCAACGTAGTCGTCAAATTCACTTGGTAAGTGCTTAAACTTCGTGTGTACAACCCCTAATGCGGCATAACAATCTTGCAGTTTATCCGCAATAATGCGAACCGCTCGAACATCAAACAATTCATCAAATTCCAAGCTCTTCTTCTGCATTTTACGCCAGATACTGTAGATGTGCTTTGGACGCCCACTGACTTCGGCATTGATGTTATAACCCGCCATTTCATCACTTAACCCCGTGACAAAATCATGGATATATTGTTCACGAACAATACGTCGCTCAGACAATTGTTTTGCTATTTTCTTATAGGTATCAGGATGCTGATAACGGAAAGAGTAATCTTCAATTTCCCATTTCAACTGACCAATACCTAAACGGTTCGCTAAAGGAGCATAAAGATTATTACATTCTTTAGCCGCTGCTCGGCGAACGTCTTCAGGTTCATTTTTCACTTCACGTAAATTACAAATACGCTCAGCTAATTTAATGATCACACAACGAAAATCATCAACCATAGCCAATAACATTCGACGAATATTATCGACTTGGGAAGAGGCTGACTCTTCCCCAACAGACGCATTCAACTGACCAATCGCGTCCATCTCTTCAACGCCATCAATCAGTTTTTCTATTTCTTTATTGTAGTTTTCAGTTAACGTTTCTCTGTCTAACACACCAGATGAAACTAAAGGAAATAACTGAGCTGCAATTAAAGTCGGTTTATCCATGCTTAGGGTGATCAAGATTTCTATCATCTCTCGACCACGCCACAACAAGAGTGGACCATTTTCATGGGAATCCACTAACTCTTGGCATTGTTGATACACCTCTGTCAGTTTTTTAGAGGTGTTCTTATCTTGTTCAAGGCTGATTATCCATTCAGCTAACTCAAACGTTTCATTTTCCTTAAGATGTGCTCCGCGAACTGCGACCATGTCCGTTTCCTATAATCCAATTTTATAATGATTCTGCTTGGCTCCATTTCGCTTACCTGACGATTTCTGCCAGTTATCGCTCAAACAATGCCATAGATTCTAAATGTCCCGTATGTGGGAACATATCAAGCATACCTAGCCTAGTAAGCTTGTAACCGCGTTGAATAAGCAATTGGCTATCGCGTGCAAGTGTTGCTGGGTTGCACGATACATAAACGACGGTTTCAGGCTTCAATTTTGCCACAGTTTGCATCACTCCTGCAGCCCCTGCTCTGGCAGGATCCAGTAAAATCTTTGTAAACTTTGTGCTTGCCCACACTTGCTGATCAATCGGCTCTTCTAAATTTGCTTGATAAAACGTCACATTATCTAATTCATTTCGTTTTGCGTTAGATTGAGCGCGCTTAACCATTTCTTCAACGCCTTCAATACCTACGACTGTTTTTACTTTCTGTGCCAATGGCAAACTGAAATTACCTAAGCCACAGAATAAATCGAGTACACAATCGTCCGCATTGAGATCCAACCAAGTTAATGCTTGATTTACCATGCTGTCATTAATTGAGGCATTAACTTGAATGAAATCTTTAGGCGTAAAATAAATCTTCACACCATCAATGACATAATACGGTTCTTCGCCATATACGTGATTCAATACATCAGACTCAGGCATTAGGTATAGGATCAAATCTCGTTCTTCACAATAATGAAGTAAAGCTTGTTGATCTTTTTCATTAAATGCAGCGACATGACGAATGAGCAATACACTTCCGTTATCTGCTTGAACTAATTCAACATGACCTAAATGTCGCTTACCTTTAAGCTGATTAAGTAAGGTGTATAGCGATTCTAAATGCTGATCGAGTTCTTTTACTAAAACGGGACAATGACGAACATTAACAATTTCTTTGCTCTGTTTTTTTCTAAAACCAAAATCCAATTGATTCGTTTGTTTATTCATGATTAAACTAATACGAGCTCGACGTCGGTAATCATCCTCATTCGCAAGAATAGGCTCAGCAACATCACAAACATCAACACCTTGCTTTTTCATTAACTCTTGCAGCTTGTCATTTTTAGCGATGATTTGCTCTGCATGCTGTAAATGCTGAAGATTACAACCACCACAATCGTCATAATGCTGACAAATTGGAGCTTGGCGTTTACTGCTTTTTTTTGTCAATTTAATCAATTTAGCACGAGAATATTGTTTCTTTTGCTCAATGAATTGAATAATTGCTTGTTCTTCAGGTAAGGCGCCTTCGATAAACACCGGTTTTTTATCCACAAAAGCAATACCCGCACTATTGTGGTCTAATCGAACCACATCTACAGATAGGTGTTTTGTGTTTACCGAAGCTTTCTTTTTCGGTTTGAAGAATTGCGCCATGATTACTGCCTGATTTACAAAAATTAGCACTATTATACCAAAACGATTTGAAGATGCAGTCCTCATTTGTGTCTAAGCTTCAGGTTTATAGATTGAACAATTGAGCTTCACCTTGAACTTGATTAAGCTACACGGTTAGGGAAGTTAATTAAAACGAAGAGATATGACAAAATACGGCTTACGTGCACGAGTCATCACACTAACATTAGCACCAACGTTAATTATTGGTTTGCTATTAAGTGGCTTTTTCACCATAAACAGATACCACGATCTTGAAACTCAGTTAGTCTCAAGTGGAACCAGTATTATTGAACCGCTTGCTATTTCAAGTGAATACAGCATGACGGCAAAAAATCGTGAAGCCGTACGTCGACTGATCAGCTATGCGCATCGAAAACACTCAAAAATTGTGCGTAGTATTGCGGTGTTTGATGAAAATCATGACCTGTTTGTCACGTCCAATTTTCATCCTAACTTTGAAAGTCTCACTTTTCCTAAAGACAAACCTATCCCGCTTCTGCTTGATATTGAATTTTTAGATGATTCATTAATTTTAAGAGCGCCAATTTTAGCCGAGGGGCAATTTACCGCAAACTTTGATGCTTCCCATGTCAATGAGGCGCTAGGGTATATTGCTATTGAGCTCGATTTATCAAGCTTACGACTCCAACAATACCAAGAGATATTTTCAGCCTTATTAGTCTTAATTTTAGGTCTCAGCTTATCTGGCGTTTTTGCCTTTCGTTTGATGCAAGACGTAACCCAACCTATTTCACACATGGTAAGTGTTGTTGACCGTATTCGCCGTGGTCACTTAAATGTGCGTATCGAGAATAAATTGCATGGCGAATTAGATACTCTCAAAAACGGCATCAATGCCATGGCGATTTCTTTATCTGATTATCATGTTGAAATGCAACAAAGCATCGACCAAGCGACTTCCGATTTACGAGAAACGTTAGAACAGCTTGAAATACAAAACGTAGAGTTAGACATCGCTAAAAAACGCGCTCAAGAAGCTGCTCGAGTTAAATCTGAATTTTTAGCAAACATGTCTCACGAACTGAGAACACCACTCAACGGGGTTATTGGTTTTACTCGTCAAATGCTAAAAACATCACTGTCTGATAATCAAAAAGATTACCTACAAACCATTGAGCGATCGGCCAATAATTTATTGACCATCATTAATGACATTCTTGATTTCTCCAAATTGGAAGCGGGCAAATTACTGCTAGAGAATCTACCGTTTGATTTCCAAGACAGTTTAGATGAAGTGGTTAGCTTACTCGCCCCAAGCGCTCACGAAAAAGGATTAGAAATCACGTTAAAAATCGACCCTCGCATTCCATCTGGGTTAATTGGCGATCCTTTACGAATTCAGCAAGTACTAAACAATTTAGTTGGTAATTCAATTAAATTTACAGAAAAAGGCAACATCGATATCTCCATCGAGTTAAAACACCTTAATGATGACTTTATTGATGTGCAGTTTGTGGTTCGAGATACCGGCATTGGTATATCTGAGCGTCAACAAGCACAACTATTCCAAGCATTTAGCCAAGCGGATGCGAGTATATCTCGTCGTTATGGTGGTACTGGCCTTGGTCTTGTTATTACTCAAAAACTCGTGTCTCAAATGGGCGGAGAAATAGGATTAAGCAGTCGTCTTCATCAGGGATCTACATTCTGGTTTACTATGAGAATGCATCCAACAGAATTACCAATGATTGATGAACGAGATGTCAGCCAATTAGAAAAGAAAAAATTGCTTTTAATTGAACCTAATATGCAGTCAGCCTCCATATTACAACAACAATTTATTCACCATGGTGTCTTCGTCACTTACCGTTCTACATTGCCAGACACACTTGAAAATCACGATTATGCATTAATAAGTTTAAGCTCAAGCGATAAACCTGATGCAGAAGCATTAAAAGCAATGGTTAAGAAAATTACGCCATATTGCCCAACAATTGTAATTGGATTACCAAGTACTGAACTGGCCTTAACCGAAGAGCTCAATAAATATTCATACATGACGTGTTTATCAAAACCGTTTGCGAAGAAAAAACTATTAGATGCTTTATTAGTACAACCGAATTCTCAAATTATCGAAGCGTTACCTGATTTAATGGCGTCACATGACATGCCAAAACGCTTACCGATCAAAGTAATGGCTGTTGATGATAACCCAGCAAACCTTAAGCTAATCTCAGCATTACTGCATGAACAAGTTGAAAGTGTGGTTACCTGCAAGAATGGTATTGATGCAGTACAACAAGCAACAGAGCAAAAGTTTGATATTATTTTAATGGATATTCAAATGCCGAAAATGGACGGCGTAATGGCATGCAAAGAGATCCGAAAAACAGCCCTGAATTCTGGAACGCCTATTGTTGCGGTAACCGCTCATGCAATGGCCGGTGAACGAGAAAGATTGATTAGCGAAGGCATGGACGATTACTTAACAAAGCCAATTGAAGAGCATGTACTACAACAAGTCATCATTCATTGGAGTCCATTAACCGATCATAAGGAAGTGGAAAAAATCGTTATTCTTCCTGATAATATTCCTGATATTACAATTGATGATCCATCTTGCCCTGCGACTAGTAGCATTGATTGGAATGCAGCACTAAAACAATCAGCAGGAAAAGAAGATCTCGCAAAAGAAATGTTGCTTATGCTTATTGAGTTTATTCCAGAAGTCGATAGCTGGGTGACGAAAGCCATTGATAAAAAAGCAACAGCAGAAGATCTTTGCCACTATATCCATAAGCTTCATGGTAGCAGTTCATATTGTGGGGTATTACGACTTAAGCAATTGTGTAATTTGATAGAGACGGCGTTACGACAAGGACAAGACATTAAAAATATTGAGCCTGAGTTATTTGAACTTCAAGACGAAATGGAAAAAGTAACCTCTGACGCTCAAATCTTACTTAACTAAGACTTCCTATCTTAGTGATACGCCATTAATCAAGTAATTAGTGGCGTAGTATTAAGACTCAAAAATAACCGTCGCTACCGCATAATGACGCTCATCAGAAATGGTGAGGTGAATGTGTGACACTGAAGACTGTTGAGACAACACAAGTGCTTTACCCGAAAGCGTTAAGATCGGTTTTCCATTATCATCATTTGAAATCGTAAAATCATGAAAAGTCACTCCATGAGCAATACCAGTCCCTAAGGCTTTTGACGCGGCTTCTTTTGCGGCAAAACGTTTTGCGAGAAAACGCCCTTTTTGCTTTAATCCTTGATAACGCTCAAATTCAGACTGACTTAAGATGCGTTCAGCGAACGCATCTCCTGAGCGAGAAAGGGCTTTCTCTACCCTTTCTATTTCAGCGATATCAGTCCCAAGACCAACAATTGCCATTACTTACGAGCACCTAGCATAATTCTATGCATATCAGCGACCGCTTTCTCTAATCCATCAAACACCGCTCTTCCCATGATCGAGTGACCAATATTTAATTCATAGATTTCAGGCAATGCTGCGATAGCTTCAACATTGTGATATGTCAAACCATGACCCGCATTAACAATCAGCCCTTTACTTGCCGCATAAGTTGCTCCTGCCGCAATTTTTTTCAATTCAATTTGTTCAGCTTCTTCTGTTTCTGCATCCGCATACGCACCAGTATGAAGCTCAATAAAAGGAGCTCCACACGCAACAGCCGCATCAATCTGGGCGTTATCTGCATCAATAAACAAGGATACTTTAATACCTGCTTTTGATAACATTTGAGTTGCGGCTTTCACTTTTTCAAGTTGACCAACGACATTCAAACCACCTTCAGTAGTTAACTCTTCACGCTTTTCTGGCACAAGACAAACAAATTCTGGCTGTGTTTCTAATGCAATTCCGACCATTTCATCCGTCACTGCCATTTCTAAATTCATTCGAGTTTGCAGTGTTTCACGTAAAATTCGCACATCACGATCTTTTATATGACGACGATCTTCACGTAGATGAATCGTAATACCCGCAGCACCTGCACGTTCTGCAATTTCAGCAGCGTGCACTGGATCTGGGTATTTAGTCCCTCTTGCATTACGAAGAGTGGCTACGTGATCGATATTGACGCCAAGTAAAATTGAACTCATTTTAGAATACTCCTTGTTCTTGGAAGAAACAGTTCCCTACTTTTTAGGGGCTTACCGCCAAGATACGGCTTTAAGGCTATACGTGTAAAGCGTTTTGCCGCTTTTAATTGCTCTGGTGTTATAAATCGACGCTCACTGATAGCGATAAGTTCATCACCTTTGAAACTCATTAAAGGATCGTGTCGAATCGATGCCATGAACCCTTTCTGTTCTCTGTAGCGATACGTCATTTCAGGAGAAACCATTTCACCACTGCCTGCGCAATGCAAGAAATCCACGCCATAACCCAGTGACGACAGTAAAGCCAATTCAAAACGTCTTAATGCAGGTTCTGGGTTTTTAGTCTGAGCAAGTTCAGTCAACGCGGTAAGATAATCGAGAAATAAAGCAGGATACGGGGTTTCTTGTTCAATCACCCTTACCACTAGTTCATTAATGTATAAGGCTGAATATAAATTAATTCCAGTGAGAGGAATAGCCAGACTGATGGTTTCAGCTTGACGCAAAGTTCGCATAGAGCCTCTACCCGACCATTTCATCAATAGCGGTGTAAATGCTTGTAACACACCTTTAAGGTTTGAACGCTTACTGCGTGCCCCTTTAGAGATAATAGATAAACGGCCATACTCTTCGCTAAATACATCTAAAATTAGACTGCTTTCGCTATACGGTCTACGGTGCAGGACAAAACAACGTTGTAAGCCTTCTTCCACGTTTATTACCTATAATAAAGTTCGCAATACACTTCGATAACAACAAAAAAATCCCAAATAACTAAAATAATTTTATCTACTTAAGTTATATGGGATCTTGTTTTAGCTCTTATTTATATCTAGAGGATTATAAATCGTCGATGTAACCAAGAGAACGAAGTGCTCGCTCATCATCAGCCCAACCAGATTTAACTTTAACCCAAAGTTCTAAATACACTTTGCGATCAAATAACCCTTCCATATCAAGACGAGCTTCACGACCAATAACTTTGATCTTTTCGCCGTTCTTACCTACGACCATTTTCTTTTGGCCAAGACGTTCAACAAGGATCAAACCGTTAATATGAAAACCATCCATTTTAGGATTGTAATCAAAACGTTCGATCTCTACTGTTACCGAATATGGCAACTCTTCACCCGTAAAACGCATCAGCTTTTCACGAATGATCTCTGAAGCCATAAAGCGTTGTGAACGGTCAGTTACATATTCTTCAGGGAAATGATGAACCGCTTTTGGTAAATGATCACGAACTAGCTTTTGAACAACATCAACATTAGAGCCTGATTTTGCTGAAATTGGCACAACGTCAACAAAGTCCATTTTTTCAGTCATCGTTTGAAGATGAGCCATAACGTCATTTTTATCTTTAACGTTATCTACTTTGTTTACCAATAGAACAGTAGGGAATCCAGCTTTTCTCAGCTTATTCAATACCATTTCATCGTCTGGTGTCCAGTGAGTACCATCTACCAAGAATAAAACCAAGTTAACATCACTTAATGATGAGCTTGCAGCACGGTTCATTAAGCGGTTAATCGCACGTTTTTCTTCAATATGAAGACCTGGCGTATCAATATAAATCGCTTGATAATCCCCTTCCGTATCAACACCCATAATGCGGTGACGAGTCGTTTGAGGTTTACGAGAGGTAATCGAAATCTTTTGTCCCAATATTTGGTTTAGAAGTGTTGATTTACCTACGTTTGGACGACCAACGATAGCAATAAAGCCACAGTGTTGGTTGTCGCTAGATTCTGTTTTAGCTTCTGATGAGAAGTACGCATCTAGATCGAATTCTTTGTCATCTGACATTAGTTTACTTGTCCTAATGCTATGTCAGCAGCCGACTGTTCTGCCTTGCGGCGACTGCTTCCTTTGCCGATAACAGGCTTATCCAAGCCTGCTACGATACATTCAATAGTGAACTCTTGATTATGAGCTTCACCTTTAATTTTTGTCACAGTGTACGTTGGTAACGGCTTACGACGACCTTGTAGGTATTCTTGAAGACGTGTTTTTGGATCTTTTTGAGAGATACCTGGTTCAATCGAATCTAAGCGTGTTTTGTACCATGCTAAAATAATTCGACGAATGACTTCGGTATCACTATCAAGATAAATACCACCAATGATCGCTTCAACCGCATCCGCTAAAATTGAATCTCGACGGAAGCCACCGCTTTTCAATTCGCCAGGGCCTAAAAATAGGTAATCCCCTAACTCAAATTCACGACCTAACTCAGCAAGAGTATGACCACGAACTAGCGTTGCACGCATACGACTCATATCACCTTCATCCACTTTAGGAAAACGGTGATAAAGTTCATCAGCAACCACAAAACTCAAAATTGAATCGCCTAGAAATTCTAAACGTTCATTATGAGTTCCGTTAGCACTACGGTGAGTCAGTGCTAACTTAAGAAAGCCTTCATCATTAAATTTATAGCCTATTTTGCGTTCTAGGCGTTGTAATGGAGATGTCATATTATTTCAATCAGTCTATGCCACCGATGCGGTTAAAACGAACACCAGTAGGAATAAAGGAAGGCAGCACACTATCGCTACCACGTTCAAATTCAAAGCTGATCCAGATCCCGACCGCTTTACCAACTAAATTCGCTTCTGGGACAAAACCCCAATAACGGCTGTCAGCACTGTTGTCACGATTATCGCCCATTACAAAATAGTTACCTTCTGGTACTACCCACTCGTTATAGCCTGGTCGTGGTTGGTACATAGATACTCGATCAGAACGCATTGGGTTAACCAAAATATCATGCGTTGTATCACTTGCTAACTGCTCGGTATATTGAACTAAGTTAGTGCGATCTTGCATGAATTCACTGTCTTTCATGTTCGTTAACGGGATAATATTACACTTGCTCTCACCTTTTGGTTTCACACAAATTTGCTTAGAAGCGCTGTAAATAACAGTGTCACCAGGTTTACCTACTACACGTTTAATATAGTCGATATTTGGTTGTGGTGGATATTTAAAAACAACAATATCACCACGTTCTGGTTTACCCACATCTACAAGTTGTGTACGCCAAACAGGATCTTTAATTCCATAAGAGAATTTTTCGACCAAGATAAAATCACCGACTAAAAGCGTCGGCATCATCGAACCGGATGGGATCTGGAACGGCTCATAAATAAATGAGCGCAACACTAAAACAAGGCCAATCACTGGAAAAATAGAAACAGCTTGTTCTATCCATGCTGGTTGAGGAGCGACTTTTGCAAGTGTTGCATCATCAACTTGTCCATTCGCTTGCTCACGGGCGGCTGCAATTTTTTGTTTGCGCTTTGGTGCCAAGACGAATTTATCAATAGTCCAAATAACACCAGTAAACAGTGTTACTAAAACTAAAATCAGTGAAAAAGTGTTAGCCATTACATTCCCTTAAGTTATTAAGTGTTGCATAACAAAGAAAGCGAAGACCATTGATCATCGCTTTCTTTGAGCTGTAATAAAGCGTCATTTACGTCATTCTGAAAAATCAGAAATTATAAATTAATCTTTACCTACATGAAGAATCGCAAGGAAAGCTTCTTGAGGTAATTCAACATTACCAATCTGCTTCATGCGTTTCTTACCGTCTTTTTGCTTCTTCAACAGTTTTTTCTTACGGCTAATATCGCCACCGTAACATTTTGCGATTACGTTTTTACGTAACTGCTTAACGGTTGAACGCGCAATAATGTGTCCGCCGATTGCCGCTTGAATTGCAATATCAAACATTTGACGAGGGATGAATTCTTTCATCTTCTCAACAAGTAAGCGACCACGACCTTGTGCATTATCATGATGAGTAATGATAGCAAGCGCATCGACTCTTTCACCATTAATCAATACATCAACACGAACCATATTAGAAAGTTCATAACGTTGGAAGTTGTAATCTAATGATGCATAACCACGAGATGTTGACTTTAAACGGTCGAAGAAATCTAACACAACTTCAGACATTGGAATGTCATAAGTTAATGCCACTTGATTTCCATGATAAATCATATCGACTTGAGTACCACGTTTTTCAATACATAGGCTAATTACATTACCTAAATAATCCGCAGGCACTAGAATATTACAACGAGCAATTGGTTCACGAATTTCGTCTAAATCATTCACTGCAGGCAATTTTGCAGGGCTATCTACGTACAGTAAATCGCCATTATTCAACACAACTTCGTAAACTACCGTTGGTGCTGTTGTAATCAGATCAAGATCGTATTCACGCTCTAAACGCTCCTGAATGATTTCCATGTGTAGCATACCAAGGAAGCCACAACGGAAACCAAAACCAAGTGCTGAAGAACTTTCTGGTTCATAGAAAAGAGACGCATCATTTAAGCTTAATTTACCCAATGCATCACGGAAGTTTTCATAATCATCCGATGAAATAGGGAATAAACCAGCATATACCTGTGGTTTCACTTTTTGAAAACCAGGTAAGCGCTCTTCACAACCGCCTTTAGCGTGAGTTAATGTATCACCCACTGGTGCGCCTAAAATATCTTTAATACCACAAACTACCCAGCCTACTTCACCGGTATTTAATCCATCAGTATCCACTTGTTTTGGTGTGAAGATACCAATGCGATCAACATTCCATGATTGGCCAGTGCTCATTACTTTAATTTTGTCATTTTTCTTCAATGAGCCATGTTTAACTCGAACTAAAGAAACAACACCTAAGTAATTATCAAACCATGAGTCAATGATCAACGCTTGAGTTGGACCTTCTGGATTGCCTTCTGGTGCTGGAATTGATTTAACGATAGTTTCAAGAACTTCATCAACACCGACACCTGTTTTAGCAGAACAACGCGTTGCTTCCATCGCTTCAATACCAACGATGTCTTCAATTTCTTCTGCAACACGTTCAGGATCAGCCGCTGGTAAGTCAATCTTATTCAAGATTGGAACCACTTCTAAATCCATTTCAAGAGCGGTATAACAGTTTGCTAGAGTTTGAGCTTCTACACCCTGACCTGCATCAACCACTAATAATGCGCCTTCACAAGCCGCAAGTGAACGTGATACTTCGTATGAGAAATCAACGTGTCCAGGTGTATCGATAAAGTTTAGTTGATAAGTTTCACCATCGTTCGCCGTGTAGTTTAGAGTCACACTCTGGGCTTTAATAGTGATACCACGTTCACGTTCTAGATCCATTGAATCAAGAACTTGTGCTGCCATTTCACGGTCTGACAGGCCACCACAAACTTGGATAAGGCGGTCAGATAGTGTTGATTTACCGTGATCGATATGGGCAATAATAGAAAAATTACGAATATGCTTCATGAATGACGTGACAAACTCAATTAGTTAATGGGATTGGATCGTGAGATCAAGTAATGGGATTCTACCCAATTTCCTTGCAAGTCGCTATCTTATCCTGCGGCATTTACTGAGATAGTGTCAGAAATCGACTCGCCAAGGACTCTAATTAGACTAACTTGTTGTTCTGTTTTCTGTTCAATACGATGAGAAAGGGTTTTCGCAATAAAATACCCTCCCCACGATGAGAGCCCTGCAATTACGATTGTTGTCACCTCTCCGATACCAATTAAAGGAGAAATTAACCATTCAGAGATTAAGGCACCAAATAAAAGAAAAAACAGAGGTACAAGATAAACAATAGCAGCGGATTGAAGTAAGTTTTTCTCTGGTAAACCAATTTCAACCATTTGCCCAATCGTTAATTTTTTATCCGTATGGAAAGCCCAATGATGTACTTTTCCAGGAAGAACCTTAGAAACAATACCTGTCCCACAAGAATCTTGTGACGCACAATGATTACAACTTGTTTTTTGTTGGCAACCAACAACAACAATATCATCTTGAACATCAAGAACCGTTGCTAATGCAGTCATCATATTCTTACTTCTCCTTAACGTTGACGTCTGAAGAATCAAATACGACAGAGTTGGCAATACGCTTTGCTGTTACGGTAGGAATATCCCCAACAACACTAATTTCATATTCACCTTTGATATAACTGTGCAGCGAACGACGGCCTTGTGTCACCAGTTGCTCTTTGTGACTTAGCTTATCCGCTTCAGAAATATAGACCGAAAAATTAAACAAGCCATCAGAAAACATTTTACTTTCTACTGAACGTTGATTCATAGATAAACGATAGCGATTAAAATTAATCTTTTTAAATCCTTGCGGTATCCAATTAACCGACCACATTGCCGCTTCATTCGTTGCCGCTGGTATTTTTAGCACTTTAGGAAGCTCAACAGTCCCGAGGCGTTTTTTCATAAATTCAGTAATTTGATCGTTAACGGTGTACGAAACAACTCGGTACTGCTCAATAATATCACCGTCTCGGCTAACAAGATCGGTTCTTAAAGGCAACTTACTTCTTTCATCTATCCAAACCACGTAGGAATAACGAGCACCATCTTTTGAAACGATTCTAATAACTTGCGTTGGAGACCCTGCTTCTCTCGCTCTGCCCATCGAAATAAAATCGTAATATTGATTAAGCTCGGCCACATTTTTATGTAATAGCGGAATAATAGGCGCAACAATGGCTTCAGATTGAATTGAGAAAGGTTTACTTCCCTGTTCCAAATAACTGATTTCATCATTACGGCGGATAACTTCTCGCATTGAACCACTTAAATAGACGAGGTGAGATAACGTCATATCTTTGGTATGAGAATGTCGGTACATGAAAGGTTCAATACTGTTTTTCTTCACTAAAATGTAAGAAAGTTCGTAATTTAAACTATGGCTAGCCTCATCCATCTGATGCAACAAGGCCTCCGCAGAAGGTTTATCTTCTGCCGAGGCCATTATTGGAAAGATGCTGACCAAGGCAATTAGGCTGATCAGGATTCTTTTCATTTATTCTGCCAATGTCGAATTTTGCTCTAACAGTTCTCTATCAACAGAACCATCATGTGCATTTAAACGAAGCTGTAATTCATAATCTTGCAGCATTGCATTAATACGTTTGCGTTGCTCCATGACATCGGCTTCATTCGATGATTTAGGTACCAGAGAGTCTCGAGTTAAACTGACTGGCTCAGCTGAACCACTAAAAGGTATGGTATCAAGAACCTGTATATCACCGCTTGTTGGGATCCCATTAGGATCGTCATTGTTGTATTGTTGTACACCAACAATAACCACTAATGAAAAACACGCCGCCATCGCTACTTGGCTAAATTGAGTTAACCAACTTGGCATTGTTTTCTTTGCCTCTGAAGGCGTTGGTTGTGATGGAATAAACGCCGTCACATTATCATTCATTTGATGAGCTGCCTCACCTTCAAGAGCAAGAGCAACATTAGCAGCAATATTCCATTCTTTGCTACTTGGTGCGTCCCCTCTCATTACATCACCAATTAAGTGATAGTTTGCCCATGTTTCTGCATTGCTTGTTTCTGATAACGAAGCGATAAACGCATTGTCCATTTCTTCATTATCAATAAAAGCAGAAATTTTTGCTTTATCAGTCATTGTCTTCACCGTTTGACCGTTGGAAATCATTAACGCTGCATTAGCGGTTGAATTTTTTTCTCGACGACTTCACGAGCTCGGAAAATACGAGAACGAACCGTACCAACCGGACACTCCATTATCGCAGCAATATCTTCATAACTTAGCCCTTCTAGCTCTCGTAATGTTATTGCTGTTTTTAAATCTTCAGGTAACCCATCGATCGTCGAAAATACAATTTGTCGTAACTCTTCAGACAACGATAAATTCTCAGGGTTCGTAATTTCTTTTAATGCACTCGCCCCTTCATAATATTCGGCATCTTCGGCATCAACATCAAATGCTGGAGGCCTTCTTCCCTGAGCAACTAAATAATTTTTTGCTGTATTGACCGCTATCCGATAAAGCCAAGTATAAAACGCACTATCACCTCGGAACGTTGGTAACGCTCGGTAGGCCTTAATGAACGCTTCTTGAGCTACATCAGGAACATCACCACTATTTTTTACGTAACGAGCAACAAGATTACAGACTTTATTTTGGTACTTAATCACCAAATGATTAAAAGCTTGCTTGTCGCCTCTTTGAACTCGCTCAATCAATACCTGATCGGTTAACTGCTCACTCATTGGAGCGGGTACTCCCATGTTATTATTCTTAAATGCGCATTAAGTTTATATAACGTAATAGCTTCAATCTGCTATACCACGATTAACTTGAGCACTATGTATGAGTTTCTAAATGTTAGAAAGTTCCTTTATTATGACATTTTTTACACATTTAATATATTAAGAGCACCTAACTCCCTACCGATTATTGGCTTCACAGCAATAAAATACGATAACTTCCTCCTAATTTTATTCTTGATAATTAAGATTCCACTCAAAATGTGACGCAACCGGATAGATTCTGGTAAAATGCTCTGATAATCACAGGATAATGATGAATATATGAACATAACCAATGAACACAGTTGTGACGTCTTAGTCATAGGTAGTGGTGCTGCTGGTCTTTCACTTGCACTTAGAGTCGCACCACATGGAAAGGTGATCGTTTTAAGTAAGGGCCCACGTAATGAAGGGTCTACCTACTACGCTCAAGGTGGCATTGCTGCCGTATTTGATGAAAGTGATACTATAGAATCTCATGTCGATGACACCTTAATTGCAGGCGCTCATATTTGCGATAAAGACGTTGTTACCTTCATTGCAGAAAATGCTAAGCACTGTGTTCAATGGTTAATTGATGGCGGTGTTCCTTTTGATCATGATGATGAAAAAGAAACCGACATATCTCACCCGAGGTTCCATTTAACTCGAGAAGGTGGCCATAGCCATCGTCGCATTCTTCACGCGGCAGATGCAACGGGTAAAGCAATGCAAACGTCGTTGCAAGACAACGTCGTTAATCACCCTAACATTACAATTTTTGAACGTCATAACGCATTGGATTTAATTACTGAAGACAAAATAGGCGGTGACATTGATAAAGTCGTCGGTGCTTATATTTGGAACCGTGACGCTGAACATGTCGAAACCGTTCGTGCCAAATTTGTGGTTATAGCCACTGGTGGTGCTTCTAAAGTTTATCAATATACGTCGAATCCCGACGTCTCTTCTGGTGATGGCATTGCAATGGCTTGGCGTGCGGGGTGCCGTGTCGCGAATTTAGAATTTAATCAATTTCATCCAACGTGCCTATTTCATCCAGATGCCCGTAATTTTTTAATGTCTGAAGCATTACGTGGTGAAGGCGCTTACTTACGTCGTCCTGATGGATCTCGTTTCATGTTGGATTTCGATGAGCGTGCTGAACTCGCTCCTCGTGATGTAGTAGCCCGAGCTATTGATTTTGAAATGAAACGTTTAGGTGCAGATTGCATGTATTTAGACATTAGCCACAAGCCAGAAGATTTCATTCATCATCATTTTCCTACCATTAATGAAAAATTGCTTTCGTTTGGTATTGATATGACAAAAGAACCCATTCCTATCGTTCCAGCGGCACACTATACCTGTGGTGGCGTAATGGTTGATAAGCAGGGCCAAACAGACATTGATGGCTTGTTTGCTATCGGCGAAGTAAGTTATACCGGACTTCATGGTGCCAATCGCCTAGCATCGAATTCATTATTAGAATGTGTTGTTTATGCTTGGTCTGCCGCTGAATGCATAATTAAAGAAATGGATAAGCGAGAGCTTCCGCCATCATTGCCAGCATGGGATGAAAGCCAAGTTGAATGTTCAGATGAAGAAGTTGTGATTCAACATAACTGGCATGAATTACGCTTGTTTATGTGGGATTACATGGGAATTGTACGTACCGACAAACGTTTAGAACGAGCGCTTCGTCGCATCCAATTGCTAAAGCAAGAAACGCATGATTATTACAGTAACTTCCGAGTTTCTAATAACCTCATTGAATTACGTAACTTACTCGATGTCTCTGAACTCATGATTCGTTGTGCTATGGAGCGAAAAGAAAGTTGTGGCTTACATTACACCCTTGATTATCCTGAAGCCTTAGAAGAATCAGGCCCAACGATTTTAATACCAACGCGTGATTAATATCTAAGTAAAACGATCAATAAAAGCCCTATATAGAATCTTATCTATGTAGGGCTTTTTAATGTCATCGTATTACTAAAAAATAGATTTACCAGATAATTACCTGTACCGCATCATGATAGATAGCTCATTAAAAAAAGAAGATCGGCAACTGTCTTTTAATAAATACATCGTACGATGGTCATATAAGTTATGGCATTTAATAATGATTAACGACCGACTGACCCATAGAGAATGACTGACAATCCAATCTCGATCATCATCCGACTCTTTATTAACAAAGTTATACATACCTTGTTGAGTAAGTAACGCATGGTAAGCCAATTTACTCTGTTGATAGAGGAAATAAAAAAGAAAAGGAATAAGAGAAAAAGGGATTATATTTAACAATAATACCGCCCACCCTATACAGAAAAAACTGCCATAAAGACAAAGATAGGCGATATATGAAAAGGTAAGGTTTACCCTAACGGAGTTTGCTGTGATTATGCGCAACAATTTTATCTATCATAGAAGCATGAGCTAAATTATCACTGCGGCCATGTCCCATGATCCAAGTAAATAAATCTGGGTCATCACTTTCAAGTAAAGAAACGAAACCTTGTTGCTCAGCTTCTGTTAGTTCTTCAAAGCATTCATCAAAAAATGGCATGATAACCACATCTAATTCCAACATGCCACGACGGCAAGCCCACTTAACTCGAGCTTTTTCTTCGACACTGTACATACAGTTCCCTAACTAAAATAGAAATAACGGGTCTGATTTTATCAGTCAATCCCGATGACAACCATGATCAAAAGTAACAAGATGAAGAAGATGAGACATCAAACTGATGTTTCTTTTACTGACATTTAAAATCTAGGCATTTACTATAAAGAGAATTACTCAACAAAATAAGAATTTAATGATGAGCACATTGTTTCCAAAACTATCAATTAAAAAAGAAGACACATTACCTGCGCTTGCTATTTCAGAGCTTAATGATTGGGCTTTGATCACAATGATCGGTAATGATAAAAAGTCCTACCTTCAGGGACAAGTAACCGCTGATGTAGTAACTCTCCCACAGGATGACATTACCTTTGGTGGCCATTGTGATGCAAAAGGTAAATTATGGAGTATTTTCCAACTGTTCAACTATAACGGTGGTTATGCTTTATTTCAGCGAAGAAGTGCCATTGAAACAGAACTCACTGAAATAAAAAAATACTCTGTATTTTCTAAAGTTGATATCGCGGTTGGTGATGACGTTTTATTGGGGATTAGCGGTAAAAAGGCAACAGATTGGGTAAACAAACACACAACAACTGACGCGAATGTTCGTGCTTGTGAGCTTGGAACGTTTGCTAAAATAAGTGAAACTCAATGGTTACTCGTCACCACACCAGAACACAAAGAAAATATAATAAACCAAGAAAGTAACACGGTGCTATGTGACGAATCATTATGGTCATTACACACAATTCAACATGGTTTACCTCAGCTAGATAATGCATTAAGTAACGCTCACATTCCACAAGCAATGAATTTACAAGCTGTCGGTGGTATCAGCTTTGCTAAAGGTTGCTACACAGGACAAGAAACCGTTGCTCGAGCAAAATATCGAGGCATTAATAAACGAGCAATGTACCTATTATCAGGTCAATCCAATTCAATACCTGTCGCAGGTGATGCAATTGAACGTAGTGTGGGTGAAAACTGGCGAAAAGGAGGCACTATCGTATCGGCTTACCGTTTTGAAGATGGTTATACGTTAGCACTTGCTATTTTACCTAACGACCTAGAGGAAGGTACCCAGTTCAAACTCCAAGATTCAATTTGGAACAAAGGCAATCAACCTTACTCATTAGATGAAGAGTAAATTAAGTCATTCATACTTTGCGTTTCAATTATGAGTATTTAATACATAGTTACATTACTACTTTGAAGTAACCTGCATAAATCAAGATACAAAAAATGAATTGTTACTTATTTATTGTGAATAAGTAGCGAGTTAGTTATCTTGTCTATCTTCTTTTATTACAAAAGAATACATAAATTGTTTAACTCCAAACAATTTATTCCAACTGCCTATAAATGTTGGAAATGCATCTGTGACTGTTTGCCCGAAAAACATTTCGGGCTTTTTTTGACATTATTTTGTTAGCAGTTGTTAATTCTGAATATAGATCAAATTTCAATACATTAACTTGACCATTTTGCGCTTACCATCACCATATTCTAACTCTGTAATACTCATGTCATCTTTACTGTCTTATAATTTAGGCCTAGCACAAGATTTAATTAGTATTAATCACCTAAGGATAACGTGATGCGATTTTTTAAGCACTATGCACCAAGCATGATTGCTAAACATATTAGTCGACTATTTAACGGACGGATTCATATTCATGGCATTGGCGAATTTAGATTTGAAGAGGGTCGCTTGATTGTCCCAACTCAAGCAGAGCGTGAGCATTATCGTATGATAAAAGAAATAAATGTTGAGGTTAATCGCTTGAGAATGGCCTATTAATACAGAATCATTAAACGTAAAAAATCAAGAATTGAACACTAAAAAGGTAGCCATGAGCTACCTTTTTACGGTCTACTTAATGGGATTATTTTGCTATTTTTGGTAAATGCCCCGATAATCCTAATGCTCTTTTTAAACATTCATCTTTTACTGGTGTAAGTTCATTCGTTAATGACATACCAATACCTCTAACCAGTTTTTTTAGTGGATTAGAGCCTGAAAATAACTCTTTAAAACCTTGCATAGACGCTATCATTTGAGCAGCTTCCGTTTTTCTCCATCGCTCAAAACTCCGTAAATTGGTTTTTAAACCAATATCTTTGTTCTCGTGTTGCAATGTCATAATCGTTTCAGCTAATGCCGCTGCATCTGCTAATCCTAAATTGACACCTTGCCCTGCGAGCGGGTGAATCGTATGAGCGGCATCTCCGACTAATACAGCACGCTCTCGGACAAAGTCTTTTGCATAGCGCATTTTTAATGGAAAAGCTTGTCGCTCTCCTTCAACCTTGCAAAGCCCCAATTGATTATCAAACGCCGCCGTTAATTGCTTATTAAACTCATCGCTAGGCATTGATACTAAATTTTCAGCATGTAATGGATCAAGTGACCATACAATAGAGCTTAGATTTGGCTCACTTAACGGAAGGAAAGCAAGTGGGCCTTCAGATCTAAAAATTTGACGAGCTGCTTTATGGTGATCATCAACAGTTCGAACATTGGCTACCAGTGCACTGTGTCCATAATCCCAATGTGTAAGAGGGATATCTAATTGATTACGTAACCATGAATTAGCCCCATCAGCACCAACAACCAACTTAGCCGTTATTCCTTTGCCTGATTCTAAATTAATCCATGCTTCACTTTCGCCAAACATAATACTCGCACAACGCTCAGGAGCGAATAACGTTACGTTATCTTGTTTCGTTATTTTATCGAGTAAAGAAAGTTGAATAACTCGGTTCTCAATAATATGGCCTAAATCTTGTTGGGCGATTTGTGTTGCATCAAAATCAATATGCGCAAAGCTGTCTTGTTCCCATACTTTCATTGAAGTATAAGCCGCCGCTCGTCTTGAGATAATGCCTTCCCAAGCACCAACATTCGTTAAAATATTTTCACTTGCACGACTAATCGCTGAAACACGAACATCAGGTAAAGCAGTTAATTCAGCATCAGGTAAGTGACTTTCTATAATTGCGATTCTTAAACCGCTTTTTTCTAGAGCAGCAGCAACAGTCAAGCCAACCATGCCCCCCCCAATAATCGCAATATCTACACTTTGCATCATAATTATCTATTCACTCGACCCATTGCACGTAATGTTAGGGGTTTTAAAAAAGAACGGAAAGTATCAACCGCGTATAAGCTCATATTTCTTCCCACTACCATAGGAAAAACATTATTCGCAAAAATAGAGATTAAACCCGCTGTCATTGTTATGGTTTGTTTTTGATCAGATTGACGTCGTTGCTGATAACGAGAAAGAACAGAATAATCACCAACATCAACATTATCTCTAAAAGCATCAGAAATACATTCAGCCAACGAAAAAACATCTCGAATACCCAAATTAAACCCTTGCCCTGCAATAGGATGCAATGTTTGAGCTGCATTACCAATAGCCGCAAAACGGTGTGACACGTGCTGAGTTTGATGACGTAACCACAATGGATAATGCGCTCGTTTTCCTGCTTTTTTCATTGCCCCTAAACGCCAGCCAAACGCGATCTGTAAGTGTGCTAAAAAAGCCTTATCATCAAAAGACGAAATACGTTCTGCTTCTTCTGGGCTTACACACCATACCAGTGAACTACGCCCTTGAGACATTGGAAGTAAGGCGAGTGGCCCATTCTCAGTAAAACGTTCAAACGCCTTACCTTGTGGGTGGCACTCTGTTGTTACATTCGCAATAATGGCTACTTGCTCAAAATTATACTCTTGAGCTTCAATCTGCATACTCTTACACGTTTGAGATTCTGCACCATCAGCCGCAACCACTAATGACGTTGAAATAGCATCTCCGTTTGATAAGTGAATTATCGATGACGCTAATAAACGTTCAATATTAACCACAGTGACTGGACAAATAAAATTAATGTTATCGGTCGCTAACAGTTTTTGATGATAAAAACGGCCAACGTCGGCTAACTCAACAACGTAACCTAAGCTGTCAATATTAAGCTCTGTAGAAGTAAGCTCTGTTATCCCTGCATGATGACGATCTGACACATGAATATGATGAATAGGCGTCGCTACTGGTTCTATTTCAGACCATAACGACACATCTTTCAATAATTGAGTGGTTCCGCTCGACAGTGCAATACTACGAGAATCATACCCAGGATGATTATCTATATTGGGTTCAAAAGCCTCTATAACGGCAATAGATAATGCACCTTTGGTCATTTGTTGTAGTGCCAACGCTAGAGTAGCTCCAGCCATTGCTCCACCAACAATAACAACATCATAATGTGTCATATCTTCACTCATTAGTGGACAGCTTTAGACGCATCTTTATGAATACGTTGACCCAATTCTAAGTGAATAGTTAATACACAAACATGCACATGTTCTAACACTTGTTCAAATAAACTCTCTTGTTCTTCAATGTCATCATCTTCGTCGATTCCTAAACGCGCAATTTCTTCTAGATCAACTAAAGCTTCTTTTAATGCTTCTGATGCTTTATCCATTTTCAGATCAACTAAACCAAGTCCTGAAATAAAATGATTCACCCACTCACTTAGTCCATCAGCTCGGTTCATTAATCCTTCTTTATCATCGGGAATTAACATTGAGAGAGCCAGTTCACTTCCCGTTAGCTCTGCAACGGTAAATTGGAAAACGGCACTTCCGATCTGAATGGCACTGTCAGGCCATCCTAATCCATCATTAGTGTAATCATACATTAAAGGCTTCCATGCATTATCATCTAAAGGCAATCCACCACTTATCATACCAACTAGCAGGCCGTGTAATTCTGCGGGCGTTACCGCTAATCCACTGTCTTTAAGGGCTGACTCTACAGTCAGGAATTCTGGCATTTTAATTTCGCTCATTGGAAGCTCTCTAAATTTATGATTAGTACCCCATGCTACCACTTCAAGCAAATTCAGAAAACTCACGATCACTTTCAATTGAGTATCTTTTCATCATATTGTTGTTTTATTAAGAATATAGTTAACCGCTGTCAACAAAGAGAAGGGAAATACTTGAATCTTATTAATGCATTTCTTATAGTTTCATACAATTATCACTGAAGATAAAATAAATCAGTGTTATCCCCTAGTTTAACGATGAGTAATGTATTGATGACAAGCCAAGCTGTCCAAGTCCAAATATTAGGACGTGCCATTAAGGTGAACTGCCCTGCTGGTCAAGAAGCAGCTTTAAAAGAGGCGGCTAAAGATTTAAATAACCGAGTAAATGAATTATCGGAACGCACTAAAGTAACGAATACAGAACAATTATTAACGATCACATCGCTAAATATTTGTTATGAGTTACATATGTCTAAAAATGAAGCAAGTAAACACTCATCAGATGTTTACCAGCGCATGGGACTGCTTGCTAGTGCATTAGAAGCTGCAATTTCTTTAGCAAAGCCTAGTAAAACGGAAGAAAGTACGGCAGAATAGTCTCATAGCTAAGGATAGCAAAAGAATTAAATTTACCCTGGAGTGTTTGTGGTCGGATCTATGTCCCTGAGCCGATAAGCACAAATTAGGGTTAGTATTTGTTTGCTATTGAGCATGCTCGGCTTGTACTGAGAAGCCTACGGCAAACTTTGCTGATCCGCCTTGAACCTAGGGTTCAAGGGCTACGTTCCACTACGGCACTTTGGGGTATTCCATGCAATCTCGTCGACACCTTCGACAAGACATCCGTCAACGTCGTAAAAACCTCTCTCAGCAATATCAACATCAAGCCGCTTACGATCTCGTACAGCAATGCTCCACTGATCTTTCAATAAAAAAAGCTCAATCTATTGCTATTTACCTTTCAGCTGATGGCGAAATAGGTACTCACTTATTAATTGAGTGGCTATGGGAGCAAGGAAAAAACGTTTTCTTACCGGTAATCCATCCTTTTTCTAAAGGCTACCTACTATTTCTTGAATATGACCGCACGACACCTCTTATCGTAAATAAATACCAAATACGAGAACCTAAGTTAGATAAAACTAAAGTCATTCCTATCTCTGAATTGGATCTTATCTTAACTCCTCTAGTTGCTTTTGATCACACAGGAAACCGGTTAGGTATGGGGGGCGGTTATTACGACCGTACACTTAAGAACTGGCATCAATATCAACAAGGTCCTATGCCTATAGGTATTGCTCACTCTTGCCAACAAGTCGATATTTTACCTATTGAATCTTGGGATGTTCCTCTTCCTCGTATCATTACCTCTGATAAAATATGGAAATGGTAAAAAACGACCGAAAACGTTTGCTTTAAGCATCTTCACATCACTTTTTTACTCTTTCTTGACTTATTTTTTCTGACGAAGAAAAATCTGTACGTTATAATCACGCCGCTTTCATATTGAACACTATTATTTCATTAGGAGAATGTCATGACTCAAGACGAGATGAAAAAAGCAGCCGGTTGGGCAGCGTTAGAATACGTAGAAGTTGGCAGCATTGTTGGTGTAGGTACAGGATCAACAGTAAATCATTTCATCGACGCACTTGCGACAATGAAAGATGACATTAAAGGTGCGGTATCAAGTTCAGTTGCTTCAACAGAAAAACTAAAAGAACTCGGTATTGAAGTTTTTGATTGTAACGATGTTGCTGGTCTTGATGTTTATGTCGATGGCGCGGATGAAATCAATGGTCTGAACGAGATGATTAAAGGTGGTGGTGCAGCCCTTACTCGTGAAAAAATCGTTGCTGCAATTTCTGATAAGTTTATTTGTATTGTTGATAACACAAAACAAGTCGACATATTAGGTGAGTTTCCTCTTCCTGTTGAAGTCATTCCAATGGCACGCTCTTATGTTGCTCGTGAACTGGTTAAGTTAGGTGGTGATCCTGCCTACCGTGAAGGCGTTGTTACTGATAATGGTAATATGATCTTAGACGTTCACAACATGAAAATCACCAATGCGAAAGAGCTTGAAGATAAAATTAATGCCCTTCCTGGTGTTGTGACGGTTGGTTTATTTGCTCACCGTGGCGCCGATATTTTATTGGTTGGCGCTCCTGATGGCGTAAAAAAATTCGTTTAATACGATGATTCCCCTTCTTATCTCTGTAAATTGAGAGATAAAAATGTCATTTGATTACAAACGGTGCTCATTAGCACCGTTTTTTATTAACTATTCCGTAATTTTCTTACCCAAACTGGTTATTTTTTGATACTTTATAATCATCAATAAATAATCACTTCCCTAATCATTATTGATTTTGTTTTTAAGGATAAGAACGACCATGGCAAAAGTATCTCTGGAAAAAGAAAAAATTAAAATTCTTCTTTTAGAAGGATTGCACCCATCTTGTGTTGAAGTTTTTCAAGCTGACGGCTATACAAACATTGAATACCATAAAGGTTCATTGTCAGAAGAAGAGCTTCTTGAAGCAGTAAAAGATGTCCACTTCATTGGTTTACGATCACGAACTCAACTAACCCAAGAAGTGTTTGATGCTGCTAATAAATTAGTTGCCGTTGGTTGTTTCTGTATTGGTACGAACCAAGTAAACCTAACCGCAGCAGCAAAACGCGGGATTCCGGTCTTTAATGCCCCGTTCTCTAATACACGTAGTGTGGCTGAACTAGTATTGGGGCAAATCCTATTACTGCTTCGTGGTATTCCAGAAAAGAATGCACAAGCTCACCGTGGTATCTGGAAAAAAAGTGCTGACTCTTCTTTTGAAGCCAGAGGCAAACGTTTGGGTATCATAGGTTACGGACATATCGGCACACAATTGGGGATCTTAGCTGAAAACCTAGGCATGCGTGTTTACTATTATGATATTGAAAATAAATTATCATTAGGTAACGCCACTCAAATTCAAACCATGAGTGAACTATTAAACAAGTGTGATGTTATTACCCTTCATGTACCTGAAACCGTAGGCACAAAAGACATGATGGGTGCAGAAGAGTTCGCAAGAATGAAACCAGGGGCAATCTTTATCAATGCTGCTCGTGGTACCGTCGTAAAAATACCGGACTTATGTGCAGCGCTTGAATCTGGCCATCTAGGTGGTGCCGCTATTGACGTATTCCCAGTAGAACCTAAAACAAATGCAGACCCATTTGAATCACCACTGCAAAAGTTTGATAATGTTATCCTAACACCTCATGTCGGAGGCTCAACTCAAGAAGCTCAAGAAAACATTGGGGTAGAAGTCGCAGGTAAACTTACAAAATACTCAGATAATGGTTCAACACTGTCATCAGTGAACTTCCCAGAAGTCTCTCTACCTCTACATACTGGCACGTCTCGTTTACTTCATATTCATGAGAACCGTCCAGGTATTCTGACTAAAATTAACAGTATTTTTGCGGATAAAGGGATTAATATCGCGGCACAATACCTACAAACCTCATCAGAAATGGGTTATGTCGTTATTGATGTTGAAGCCGCTCGTTCAGAAGAAGCATTAACGAAGCTAAAAGATATTGAAGGTACTATCCGAGCCCGTATCCTTCACTAATAAATCATACGCGAATAACATCGTACAAAAAAAAGGGTTACGCTTAGTAACCCTTTTTATTTCAATGCATTTTTCTAAACACTATTATAGATATAACGTCGCTTATTCTTTTAAACGATAAACAACCGAAACACTGTCAGAGATAACCATTTGTGTATCTTGGTAGCTTTCAGCTGTATTTGCAGAACTGTCCATACGCATCGCTTTCATCATTACAGGTTGGCTATAATTATTATGATAAGAAATTTTCCAGACGCCTTTCACTGATGTACCAAAACCTTTCGCCAAAGAAGCGGCTTTATTATTTGCATCTTTAATTGCTTCTAAACGCGCAGCTTCAATATATTCTTTTTCTTTGCTTGTTTTAAGTTCAATGTGATTAATTCGATTAATTCCATCACCTAAAGCTTTATCTAAATACCCATTCAGTTTATTTAAATCCATCACCGTAACAGTAATGTTGCGAATCGCTTTATAGCCAACTAATTCAGGTTTCTGCCCTTTCGGGTAACGATATTCGGGTGTTAAACGAATATTGCCACTATTAATATTCTCTCGCTTAACACCTTGAACTTCTAAACGAGCTAAAAATCCGATCACTGCCTTGTCAGCAGCTTGCTTCGCTTTTTCTGCTGTTGCTTTACTTTCTACCACATCAACAGAAAACTGAGCCATATCAGGAACAACCAATACTTTACCCTCTCCAGACACTTCCAAATGAGGAAACTCTGGTGATTCAGCAAATGCAGCAGGGGAAATCAAAGCAGACAAACATAATGCACTAACAATTTTTTTCATTTTAATATCTCAATATAACGTCATGTATATATGACTCTTATTTATATAGAAAATTCCATTTCATATTCATTCTAGTCCACTCTAATCCAAAAGGATAATAGATAAATAGCAGATAAAAAAAATGCTCCCCGAAGGAAGCATTTTCTACACGAAGACCATAAAGGCTAATCAGCTTTATTCAAATGAACATCCATTTGCGGGAATGGGATTTCAATTCCTTCGCTATCTAGACCTTCTTTAATCGCTTGAAGCGTATCAAAATAAACATCCCAGTAATCTGCAGTTTTACACCACGGACGAACCACAAAGTTTACTGATGAATCAGCTAAAGCAACAACACCAACCGTTGGTGCCGGTGTTTTAAGTACACGAAGATCAGCCTCAAGTACTTTTGTGATCACTTCTTTAGTTTTCTTAAGATCGGCACTATAAGAAACGCCAATAACATGATCAACACGACGTGTAGCATGACGAGAATAGTTAGTAATTGGGCTACCAATAACACCCCCATTCGGCACAACAATCATTTTATTATCTGGAGTCGTTAGGATCGTTTGGAAAATTTGGATAGATTCAACAGAACCAGCCACGCCGCCAATCTCAACGTAATCGCCAGATTTGAATGGACGGAAAGCAACAATCAATACACCAGCTGCAAAGTTTGATAACGAACCTTGAAGTGCAAGACCTACCGCTAAACCAGCCGCACCAATAACAGCAACAACAGAAGCAGTTTGAACACCTACTTTACCTAATGCTGCAATTAATACGATAATGAATAAAAGGTAACGAACTAATGTATGAGCAAAGTCAACGACTGCTTTGTCCATTTTTTTCTTTTCAAGAACTTTACTTACACTACCAGCGACTTTCTTAACGATAATATTACCGATAAAAAGAATAACTAGTGCCGAAATAATATTTACGCCATAAGTAATAAAGAGTTCTGAATTATCTGTAAGCCAACGCTCTAAATTAGCAACGCCAGTTGTTGCTAAATCAGTAACTGCACCTTGATCTGCCATTTGATTTGTCCTTTATATAGTTCTCATGCGAATGAGAATGTAGTCATTATTTTGACGATTTATACCAATTCTAACACTATCGATAGTCAGTGTGGTGTTAAATCCTTTTAAATACCTATTTACATGCTTAATTAACGACCTAAACCAATGTTAAAAAATAGCTATTAATACAAGCACCTAGTTAATATAACTACTCAAGCCAAATTTAGAAACATTTTATTTACATAACTTGCCAATAAAATCAATTTCCATGCAATTATTTGAACTGTTCTTCTCGTTTAAACATCAGTTCTTTCTCTGATGATTCAGCTGGCACAAAATAGTAGCCATCGACCGTAAAACGTTTTAACTCTTCAATGGTTGCAATTCTATTTTCAATGATAAAACGAGCCATTAGGCCACGCGCTTTTTTTGCATAAAAACTAATTATTTTATACTGCCCATTTTTGCAATCTTTAAATATTGGGGTAATTACATCAGCATTTAATAACGCGGGTTTGACGGCTTTAAAATATTCATTTGATGCTAGATTGATAAGAGTCTTATCACCCTGTTCTTCAATCGCTACATTTAGCTTTTCTGTTATTTTATTGCCCCAAAATTGATAAAGATTCGTTCCTCTATCATTTGCTAATTTAGTCCCCATCTCTAAACGATACGGTTGCATCAGATCAAGTGGCTTTAATAATCCATACAGCCCAGAAAGCATGCGCAAATACCGCTGTGCATAATCAAAATCATCATCACTAAAACTAGCAGCATCAAGCCCGGTATATACATCGCCTTTAAAAGCAAATAACGCTTGTCTAGAATTATCAGAAGTAAAGATAGGAGACCACTCTTCAAATCTAATCGCGTTAAGACTCGCAATTTTATCACTCACTTTCATTAATGAAGAAATATCGAGAGGCGTTAACTTTCGACATACATGAATTAATTCTTCCGAATCAGCAATGAAATCGGGTTGTGTCGATAAATCGGTTGCCAATGGGCTTTCGTAATCAAGGGTCTTAGCAGGAGAAACAACAATAAGCATGAGCGAGAAATTCCTTTATCTGATTTATATAAAGATAGTAACGATTCAGATACAAAAAAGCCACGCTAGGTAGCGTGGCTTTATCTATTTATTTGATGGGTAAAAGCAATTAATTAGTTTTTCTCTTTGTTATTATCCCAAATACCTTCTTCTAATTGAGAATGTAATTCAGGGTAATCTTTACTATCAAAGGTCGGTAATTTACCCTCACTAAGCTGCTTATTGTAATCTTTCGCCAGCTTGATAACGGTTCCTGACAATAATGAAATTGCGATTAAATTCACTATTGCCATCATCCCCATAGAAACATCAGCTAAAGCCCATACCGTAGGTAATGATGATAACGCCCCAAACATAACCATACCTAAAACCACGATACGGAAAATACCGATCCCGGCTTTATGATTGTGCTCTAAGAAAATCAAATTAGTCTCAGCGTACGAATAATTTGCAATGATAGAGGTAAAAGCAAAGAAGAAAATAGCAACCGCAATAAATATTCCGCCCCAATCCCCCACTTGGCTTGTTAATGCTAACTGAGTTAACTCAATACCAGTGACTTCGCCATGCGGTACATATTCACCCGACATTAAGATAATCGCGACAGTAGATGAACAGATAACAATCGTATCCATAAACACACCAAGCATTTGAACATAGCCTTGTGAAGCAGGATGCGGCGGATAAGGTGTTGCAGAGGCTGCAGCATTAGGTGCAGACCCCATACCAGCTTCATTTGAGAATAGACCGCGCTTAATACCATTAATCATTGCTTGAGCAATTGCATAACCTAAACCACCAGCAGCGGCTTCTTGAAGTCCAAAAGCACTCTTAAAGATCAGAGTAACCACTCCCGGTAGTTTTTCTATGTTTGTAACCATGATATATAAAGCAATCGCTAAGTACGCTAATGCCATCACAGGTACTATGATTTCAGCCGTTCGAGCAATGGTTCGAAAACCACCGAAAATAACAATCGCAGAAATAATCACAATACCAATACCGACATACAGAGGTTGCCACCCGAATGCATTCTGCATTGCACTGGCTATCGAGTTTGCTTGTACTGCATTAAATACCAAACCAAAAGCGATGATCAAAAAGACAGAAAACAATACGCCCATCCAGCGCATGCCCAATCCTTTTTCCATATAATAAGCAGGGCCACCACGATAGTTGCCTTCATCATCTTTGGTTTTATATAATTGTGCTAATGTACTTTCAGCAAATGACGTTGCCATACCCAACATAGCAATAAGCCACATCCAGAAAATAGCGCCTGGACCACCGGCGGTTAAAGCGACGGCAACCCCTGCCATATTCCCCGTACCAACACGCGCAGCTAAGCTGGTGCATAGTGCTTGAAACGATGAAATACCAGAAGAATCAGATTTACGGCTGTTTTTTAAAACAGAAAACATATGCCCAAAATGACGAAATTGAATAAAGCCTAAACGAACCGTAAAATAGATCCCAATGGCGACTAATAAATACACGAGAACTGAACCCCATAACAGGTCATTCAGTAAGTTAATAATACTTGTCACGCTTACCTCTCAGCTAAGTTTGGTTATGACATAGCACACTTGATAAATTTAGTGGCTAAAAAATGACGAACTTTAAGCGTCTTCATCTATGTAGGAATACGCATTCCTAAAGCACGCATAGAGTATGAAAACATAAATTTAATTTCACTTTATATAAATATTTACGCATTACTTAAAGCTCGCGAGCCGAATAATGCTCAGTATTTACTGAAAAATCAATAGGAACAGTCCTCAAAGGGGATCTCTCGATTTATTCGTATCAGTATTAAATACAAATCAAAACAACAAAAAACACAACGAAAATAAACAACCAAACCAGTGCTGCTACATACAAGAAATGCCTTAAATCCAATATTATCAATAATGAATTTCTTATTGATCTAATAAAAACAGTCGTCTAGACCCAATCATTAGATGGCAAGATAACATCGCCATTTTTTATATTCAGACTCACTTTCACAGCTAAATCAAGACAACCCAGAGTAAATAAATCAGATTTATTTAACAAAAGACAAACATTAAACGGTTCTCGTCAACTACACTATATTTGTAACTAAACTTTAATTTTTAAATATTCACGATTAAGTTTACGTTTCAGTGATCCCCTTCTCATAAAATATTCATCAAAAAGAAACAAATGCGAAACAGTTCAAGTTCATGATCCCATGGGATGTGATACTAAATACCTTGTTAAATAAATGGTGTTACTAATTGTATTTCTTGACTAATTTATAAAACGGAGTGCTTATGGACGGGTACACGCTAAACGAAATATTGGCAACAAAATCATCAACAACAAATAAGAAAAAACAACCAAAACGTTTATGGCGTGAAATAGAGGAACTTCAAGATCGACGTCAGCTGTTGCACGAACTGCAAGAGCTTGATCCCTTTTTTAGCGGCAGTATTGACGATTGTATTTTAAAATAGCCAATAAAAAAGGAGAGCACTAACGCTCTCCTTTTTATCAATCTAAGCTCTTACCTGTTCCGCTAATTGAACATAGCGTTTATGCACTCTTTCACCAAACACAGGATCGTCTTCCTCCACCCATCCCTTTTCTAAATTACGCCAATCAATCTCAGTTAACTGCGCCTTTAAAAAAGGAAATACCTCTTTTTCTTCTAGTTCAAGATGTCGGCGAATGCGTTTCGTAAATGCAAGTAAGTGCTCTCTAAAAATATCTTTCGGGACAATCGCATCCTGTAAAATCATTTCAAGTGTTATTGAAAAATCAACAGTATCTGCAGAAAGCGTATTGTGTTCATACAATAAATTGGTTAGTGCTTTATTCTCGCCATACTTATCAATAAAATATTGATAGATCCTATCTTCTTTTGGGTGGTGATTTTTTTCAGCAAAAGACGATAGATAATCAACGCTTTCACGTATTACATTATAATTGACTGTCTTTTCTTCCTCTAACCGATTCAGTTTTTTATCCAACAACTGAATAATTCGGTTAATGTAACCATGATCTTTATAAATACTATCTATAAGCATCCTGTCCTCCCTTACTCTGTCAGGTGATTACCTTTTGAGTCTAACGTATTATTAAAGGAGCACAGGTTTTCAGTTCAACTTTTAACCACTAGTCCAATGTAATTGAACTCCAGTTGATTTCGGATAAGTTTTTCTCTCGCAGCAATTCATTTGTTTTAGAAAAGTGCTGACAACCAAAAAAACCTCTTCTTGCCGATAAAGGGGAAGGATGAGGAGCCGCTAAAATAGCGTGCTTCGTTGCATCAATATTAATTCCTTTCTTTTGAGCATGAGCCCCCCATAGTAAGAAAATAATCCCTTCTTTTTTTTCATTTAATTGCTCAATGATGCTGTCAGTAAACGTTTCCCATCCTAACTTTGCATGAGAATGAGCTTGTGATTCTTCAACGGTTAATACCGTATTAAGTAACAAGACCCCTTGCTCAGCCCAACTTTCTAAATAACCATGTGTTGGTGGAATAAAGCCCTCAATATCTTCTGCTAATTCTTTATACATATTGCGCAGAGAAGGCGGGATCTTAACTCCTGGTAATACAGAAAAAGACAGCCCATGCGCCTGCCCTTCTCCGTGATAGGGATCTTGACCTAGAATGACAACGGTAACGTTATTAAATGGCGTCAATGAAAAAGCAGTAAACACATTCTCTTCTTTGGGGAATATTTTTTTTCCTTGAGAACGTGCTTCCTTTATATGCGTCATCATTTCTTGATAATACGGTTTTTCCTTTTCCGTTTCTAAAATGTCATTCCAAGATGTGTTCATTTATTTTTTCTCACTGAGTTCTTTAAGTTGAGCGATTTCATCCTTCCAAATATCAGGGTTTATCGTCTCTAATACTAAAGGAATGCCATTAAAACGATCATCTTGCATAATGTACTTAAAGCAATCCCATCCAATCGTGCCTTCACCTAAAGATTGATGGCGATCGACACGACTGCCTAGCTCAATTTTGGCGTCATTGATGTGCATACCACGCAAGTATTGAAAACCAACAATACGTTCAAATTCAGAAAAAGTATGCTCGCAAGCCTCTTTAGAGCTTAAGTCATAACCAGCGGCGAATGTATGGCATGTATCAAGGCATATACCGACACGAGACTTATCTTCAACTTTACTGATAATCTGAGCTAAATGTTCAAATTTCCACCCAAGATTCGTTCCTTGGCCAGCCGTATTCTCAATCACAGCAATCACATTCGGCACGGCTTGATGCGCGAGATTAATGGATTCAGAAATAAGGGTAAGACACTCATCTTCTGAGATCTTCTTTAAATGGCTACCTGGGTGAAAATTAAGCAAAGTGAGCCCTAATTGTTCACAACGCTCCATTTCATCAATAAATGCCGCGCGAGATTTCTCTAGCTTTTCTTCTTCTGGCGCACCAAGATTAATTAAATAAGAGTCATGCGGTAATATTTGAGAAGGTTCAAATCCAAAACGCTTACAATTTGCTTTAAAATCAGAGATGATCTTTTTTGTTAACGGCTTAGCTACCCATTGGCGCTGATTTTTAGTAAATAATGCAAACGCTGTAGCCCCTATTTGATATGCACGTTTTGGCGCTTGATCAACACCACCGGCCGCAGACACATGTGCCCCAATATATTTCATCTCTGTCTTTCCTTTCAAAATTAACTTCGTTCCATTATTACGGTAAATGCTTTATTTGTCAGTACTTCTCTGCTTTCTTGGACGGAAAACAGAGAATATCAAAATAATATAAAAACCCAATTTTGTAGTAAGTTTACTACAAAACAAGCTCGTACCAATAAAGTAGTAAGCTGGAATTTTCGTGCCACAAGCTAGCTATATGGTATTTTATTGATTTAGGATAAGATTTTGAAGATGAATTAATTGTCACTTTTTGTTGTTTTTTGACCTATATCAATATACAAAGTAAGGGCATCATGTATATAATGTGACCCATAAGATATTTACAAAATAACCACAAAGTGGACTAGGAGAAAGTAAAATGATCACAGGTATCCAAATTACTAAAGCTGCAAATGACGATCTTCTTAACTCTATCTGGCTACTAGATAGCGAGAAAAATGAAGCACGTTGTGTTGTTGCAACTTCAGGCTTTGAAGCTGACCAAGTTATTGCAACAAGCGCACTGGGCGAATACGAAAGCCGTGACGTTGCTATTGAAAAAGCACCAAAAGTTGAAGGTGGCCAACATCTAAATGTTAACGTTCTGCAACGTGATACATTACAAGACGCAGTTAAGCACCCAGAGAAATACCCACAGTTAACTATCCGTGTATCGGGTTATGCTGTACGTTTTAATTCTCTAACAACAGAGCAACAACAAGACGTTATCGCACGTACTTTTACAGAAACTCTATAATCTAGACTTTCCTAAATAAAAAACGGCACTCATTGCTCATGAGTGCCGTTTTTCTATATAAAAGCCTCTTCAATACTGACTAATTAGTTAGCATTTAAGAGGCTTTTTATTAATGGCATATCCATTCATATGCCATTACCGTATCGCTTTCGTCTTTATTGAACTTTACGCAATACTTCTTTTAGATCATCAAAGTTATTAGCAAGATCTTCAGACAATAACTCCATTGCATTATGTTTCGCTAATGGCGCTGGAAGATCAAGATCTCCGCCTAAAATATCATCGACAACTTCTTTAAACTTAGCGGGATGGGCTGTACATAAAAATAAGCCAATCTCACCCTCAGCTAATTGCTCATTCAAAATACGATAAGCTATCGCACCATGAGGTTCACATAAGTAGCCTTCTGCATGCATTTCTTTTAATGTTTCTGCACTCTGAGCATCAGTGACTGCACCTTTACCTAGCGTTTCAAGCCCCCAGCCTAAACGTTGGCAAAGCTCTTCAATACGAGGCCAGTTATTTGGTTGGCTCACATCCATGGCATTTGAAATTGTAGGAATCGTTGTTTTTGGTTCCCATTGCCCCGTTTCAAGATAACGTGGCACCGTATCATTTACATTTGTCGCAGCAATAAAGCGTTTAACAGGTAAGCCTAAAGACTTAGCTAATAAACCCGCTGTTAAGTTACCAAAATTACCACTTGGTACTGAAATAACGACATCACCACGCTTTTCTTTTGGTAGCTGAGAAACGGCTTCAAAGTAGTAACAAATTTGAGCCATTAAACGACTAATATTAATTGAGTTGGCTGAGTTTAATCCAATTTCTTTACGTAAATCGGCATCATCAAAAGATTGCTTAACCAATGCCTGACAATCATCAAAGTCACCATCAACGGCAACGGTATGAATATTGCCACCCAGAGTACAAAATAGCTTTTCTTGTAATGGGCTTATTTTACCTTTCGGATATAAGATCACGACATTAATATTATCCATACCATAAAAGGCATGAGCAACAGCAGCTCCAGTATCACCAGATGTCGCTGTTAGAATCGTAATTTTATCATTGCCTTCTGTCACTGCAGCTAAAGACTGAGCCATAAAACGGCCACCAAAATCTTTAAACGCTAATGTTGGACCGTGAAATAATTCTAGTGCATAAACGCCATCTTTAACTGCGTGAATAGGTGCGGGAAATTGAAATGCATTCTCAACCATATTTCTAACGGTATCTTGTGGCAATTCATCACCAATAAACGCAGATAAAATCTTAGTACTACGGGAAATAAAATCGTCGGCCAGAAGTGCATCTATATCATCAAACGTAGGCAGTTCAGATGGAAAAAACAGTCCTTGATTACGACCTAAACCTTGGCGAACTGCTTGGCCAAAAGAGACTTTCTCATCGTTTTCTTTTATGTTGTACAACTTCATAATTTACTTCCTGTTACTTGTGAACCTTGCTTGTCTAAACGACAAACATGGACAAATCCTTCGTCATTTTGAACGTAATTATCTTGCAACCAACGAGATACTCTTTCAGCAATATCTTTATCTTTACAAATACTAAATAGAGTTGGTCCTGACCCAGAAATGCCTGTTGTTAATGCACCTGCAGAGGCGGCATAAGCGCGAGCTTGAGCAAAATTAGGTAATAAGCGTTCACGGTAAGGTTCAGCCACCACATCTTTGATCATTTTCGCGGCTAGCTCTGGTTGCTTTGAATAACACGCATGAATAAAACCTGCGAGATTTCGACCATGAGCAATGACATCTTGACGACGATATTGAGAAGGCAGAATTTCACGAGCTTCCGCCGTTGATACTTTAATACCCGGGTATGCCATCACCCAATACCATTCATCGAAACAAGGGACTTCTTGACTAATAATACCGAGTTCTTCAACCATTAATTGCAAACCACCAAGATAGCATGGCGCCACATTATCATAGTGAATCCCACCTGATATCTGTCCTTCCATCTCCCCCATTAGAGCAAGGAGCTCCATTTCAGTTAATGGTTTATCATGAAACTGATTTAATGCATCAAGTGCAGCAACAATAGAGCAAGCACTAGAGCCTAAACCAGAACCAATTGGCATGTTTTTTTCTAGTACCATATGAATAGGTTTTAACGTTACGTTTTTAGTTTCAAGCTCTCTTGCAAACACTTTCCAACAATCATAAACAATATTGTCTTGCGGATTTTCTGGCAATTTATCAACAAAACGACCAGATGTGACAAGAGTGAAAGCGTCAGAACCCGATTCAACAAGAACTCTATCTCCTAATAGCGAACCATCAATAGGAGAAACCGCTGCACCAAGTACATCAAACCCAACACTTACATTACCAATCGATGCCGGAGCATAAACAACAACACTCATTTTATACTCCTAATTTCCAGCCAAGGGTGCGCATAAGATCAGAGAATACGCCGGCAGCAGTTACTTCTGTTCCTGCGCCATAGCCTCTTAATACCAATGGGATTGGTTGATAGTAACGACTGTAGAATGCCAATGCATTTTCACCGTCTTTAATCTTAAACATAGGATCATCACCATCTACGGCAGCAATTCGAACCTTACATTTCCCTTCTGAAATTTCACCGACATAACGTAATACTTTTCCTTCCTCTGCGGCTTTAGCTGACTCTTGAGCAAAATATGCATCCGCTTCAGGAAGACGAGCCATGAATTCATCAATAGTTCCTGAGTCATCAAAGCCTGGTGGTAATGCTTGTTCAACCTCTACGTCATCTAATTCAATTTCAAGGCCAGATTCGCGAGCAAGAATCAGAAGTTTTCGAGCCACATCCATACCCGATAAATCATCTCGAGGATCGGGCTCAGTAAAGCCATTTGTTTTCGCTACATTCGTAGCGTCACTTAATGACATGCCTTCGTCTAGCTTGCCAAAAATATAAGACATAGAACCGGATAAAATACCATTAAACTTTACAAGCTCATCACCAGCAGCAATTAGGTTTTGTAGGTTTTCAATAACAGGTAAACCTGCACCAACCGTCGTCTCATACATAAACTTACGTCGCGTTGCACGTGCTGCATTACGTAACTGATGGTAATAGGCCATAGAATCAGTGTTCGATTTTTTATTCGGAGTAATAACGTGAAAACCTGCCGATAGAAAATCAACATATTGAGCTGCAATACCATGATCAGACGTACAATCAATAATCACAGGGTTAATAATATGGTTACGCTGAACCAATGAGATTAAACGAGCAAGACTAAACTCTTCGGTCGCATTACCCATTCGGTCACGCCATCCGTCCAGTGAAATCCCTTTGCTGTCCAATAATAGACCTCGACTATTTGCCAAGCCACAAACTCGAATTTCGATGCCTTTTTGAGACAGCTTTGGTTGTTGTCGTTTAATTTGTTCAACTAACTCACCACCAACACCACCAACACCTACGACAAAAACATCTAAGAAATGCTTACTATTGAAGAGATTCTCGTGACACGCTTTAATTGATTCAGACACTTTATCTTCAGGAATGACGGCTGAAATAGCTCGCTCAGAAGAGCCTTGAGCAATAGCAATGATATTAACGTTCACTTCTGTTAATGATGTAAAGAATTGAGAAGCCACACCTTTTGATGTTCTCATGCCATCACCAACTAGCGTTACGATAGCAACATCATTAATAAATTCAACGGGTTCTAATAAACCGTCTTTTAATTCTAATTCAAACGCTTCGCGTAATACTTGCTCTGCTTGTACTTTATCCTCAGCCTCAATACAAAAACTGATACTGTACTCAGAAGAAGACTGAGTAATTAAGACAATAGAAATACCAGCCGTAGACATTGCACCAAATACACGGCTTGCCATACCAACCATGCCTTTCATGCCAGGGCCACTGACGTTAACCATCGTTAAATTACTTAATGTCGTAATCCCTTTAATGGCTAAATTATCTTCACCTGTATCTTGGCCAATAAGCGTGCCTGGACCTTGAGGGTTAAAACTGTTTTTAATTAGGCAAGGAATATGAAATTGAGCAATAGGTGCGATGGTTTTAGGATGTAAAACTGAAGCCCCAAAATACGACAATTCCATTGCTTCTTGATAGCTTAAAGACTTAAGTAGACGAGCATCATCAACTAATCGAGGGTCACAGTTATAAACACCATCAACATCAGTCCAAATCTCACAACACTCGGCACGAAGACAAGCGGCAAGCACCGCCGCTGAATAATCAGATCCGTTACGCCCTAAAGTAAGCAATTCACCTTTTTCATTCCCTGCAGTAAAACCAGGCATGATATTTACGTGCCCTTTAGGAAGAGGTTCATTTTTAAAATTCAGCGTCGAAATATCAACATCAACAGCACCTTCTAAAAAACTACCACGAGCATAAAGATATTTAACTGGGTCGATAAGGCTTGCTTGTTGCCCTTTAGCTTCAAGTACCGCCTTCATTGTAACGACTGAAATACGTTCGCCTTTACTGATGATTTTTGCATAGACATTATCAGGGCACATACCTAATAAACTAATACCATGCACATATTGACGAAGTTGAGAAAGTGAATCTTTTAGCTTATTTTCAAGCGTTTTAAGATCGACTTGTGGAAGTGCGGTAGAAATACCATCAAACAACTGAATAAAAACAGCTTCTAATTCTGAAATTTGTAACTCAGCTTCTCCATTCGTTAATACGTTATCAACGACTGAAACTAACTTATTCGTTACCTTACCCGGTGCCGATAAAACAACAGAAACATCTTGCTGTTGCGCATTATTGGCAATGATATCTGCGGCACGTAAAAAACGATCTGAATCTGCTAATGATGAACCACCAAACTTTAATACTCGCATCTCTATCCTCCCTAAAAACGAGTGTTACTGCAGTATCCTTACTGCTTCTAGCATGATAAACGTTTCAGTAAATAATGAAAGAATGCAGTTAAGAATTAGTAACTAAATTGCAAAAAAAAGCCCGCTCTGATAATCAGTGCGGGCTTCTTTAAAATACTTATGCGTATCAGCCCACCCCAGCAACCATGGTGCCGGTAATTGTTGTGGTAATAATCATTGAGCTGATAATGAACATATAATAAAAACTCTAAAATAAATGTTTTCGATATACAATAACTACCTTACTTCCCTCTAACAAGTCAATGATAAATTTACTCATTTACATAACAAAAGAAGAATGTATCGTTGCAAGTTATTGAATGTAATCTATTAAACAAGAATTTAGTTTTTGCAATTAAATTAATAATTCTTTGCTTATCAAGACACCATTGAGATCTGCGTAGATATAATCCCCTGGTGGGATAACTTGAGTATTAACCGTAATTGACACTTGTTGCTCTCCAGCGCCTCGTTTTTCTGTTTTAAATGGTGATGTGCCCAATGCCTTGACTCCTAGTGGCATTGTTCTTATTTCACCGACATCACGAATAGCCCCATATACGATCACACCTTCCCACTGATTATTTACAGCAAGTAGTGCAACTTGATCGCCAAGAAGTGCTTTTTGGCACGAGCCATTGCCATCAATAAAGAGTACTTTACCTTTACCATTTTGCTGCAATACTTCACGCACAAGTGAATTATCTTGATAGCAACGTACAGTGACAATCTCACCATAAAAACACGCTCGACCACCAAAATCTTTAAATTCGACATCAATAAGTTGAACGCTGTCTTCAAATTGATCACAAATATCAGGCAATAAATCCATTTTATATTCTCCTTGTTTATTAAAACAAACCTGCTTAACAACATTAGCAAGTATTACATCTCCATAAATCGCATAAAAATTTACAATTTTACTATAGATATGTTCCTACATTTATTACTACACTCTAGTGGTATCGATTGCTATTGACCTAAATCAATAAAATGTATGGAAATAAAAATCGCTTATTGTTAGAGTGGTGTTAAGGGATTAAAATCTATCTTCTAATCAAGTTTTAGATACTAATTCAAAAAATTAGAGCTTTATCATGTTATTGATTATATATTCAATGACAACCAAGGATGGCGTGCCGTTTAGGTTTCTATTCTTCAATATATATTTTAGTCTACGATTGAAGAGTCTATTTCCTATTTGTAAATTTTTTATTATAGAATTAACATCGTTAATTCTACTTTTGACTTTAATCAGTTAGTTAGGTACCGCCCATGCAAACCCCTCAGATCCTAATCGTTGAAGATGAACACGTTACTCGTAATACACTAAAAAGCATTTTTGAAGCAGAAGGCTACAATGTATTCGAAGCAAGCGATGGTGAAGAAATGCACACTGTGCTTTCTGAACAACAGCTTAATCTTGTGATTATGGACATCAACCTTCCAGGAAAAAATGGCCTTCTTCTTGCTCGTGAACTTCGCGAACGTGGTGATATGGCTCTTATGTTCCTTACAGGTAGAGACAATGAAGTTGATAAGATTTTAGGATTAGAAATCGGTGCTGATGATTACATCACAAAACCATTTAATCCTCGCGAGCTGACTATTCGTGCACGTAACTTATTGACTCGTTCAATGAATCAAAGCACAGCCGTTGAAGACAAAAAACTGGTTGAGCGTTATACATTCAATGGTTGGACTGTTGAAATCAACAGCCGCTCTCTAGTTAGCCCAAGCGGTGAAAGCTACAAGCTTCCTCGCTCTGAATTCCGTGCCTTACTTCACTTCTGTGAAAACCCAGGTAAAATTCAGACTCGTGCTGACTTATTGAAAAAAATGACAGGCCGTGAGCTAAAACCTCATGATCGTACTGTTGATGTAACTATTCGTCGCATCCGTAAGCATTTTGAATCAGTAACAGATACTCCTGAGATTATCGCTACTATTCATGGTGAAGGTTACCGTTTTTGTGGTGATCTAGAAGAGTTATAATAGTTAACTCTTTCTGAAATAAAAATGCCCCGCTCTATTTAGATAGGCGGGGCATTTTTGTATCCGGTATTAAATTAATACACAGTATCAACCGACACATTAGTTTGAATTATCCATTCATCATTAACTTGAACAGCAATATCCAGCGGCTTACTTGCATCCAATACATGAAATGATTTCGCTGCTATTTCCCAAGAATGGTTGTTATTAACGCGCACATCATATTCTTCTTCATCAATCACCCACGACTCTTCACCTTGACGAATAACCACCTCGACGATCTCAATATCAGGGTCTATAACCTGATTTGAAGTCAGTGTCAGTGCTAAATTCAGCTTACTTTCATCTTCTTCACTGCCAACACTTGGCATTTCGTCAATCCAAACCGCTGAGTTTAATTCTATTTTTGAATTCATTAACTCAACTTGGTTATCTTGCTGCCAATCGATGTTGTCTTCAGAAGTCATCTGACAACCAGCAAGTCCGATTATGACTGCGGTTACTATCATTATTCTTTTCATTATAGTTCCTTAATTTTGTCGCTGCTTTAACCAACTTTTTAGTACTTGAATATCATTTTCATATTCATTTTTAATTTCTTCAACCCAATCATCAATATTCTCCCACCACGCTGGTAAATCTGGAGACTGTGCTTTTTGGGCCACTTGTTGAATATGCTTTAGACCAATGGATCCCGCAGCCCCTTTCATTTTATGAGTCTCAAATACAATGCCATCTTGATCTCGTGCTGTCATGTTTGAATCAAGTATTTGAATATATTCTTTCATACTGCTTTCAAACATTTCGATGCTGGTATAAATAGGTTTTGTACCAACTATCTCGATGTACGACTCAAGCATTTCTAAATCGAGTAAAGTATCAATTAAATGCTCACTCTCAAGTTGTTCTGCCGTTTTAACTTGAGCCACTTTATTTTCTTTCTCTCTCTCTTTTTCATCGGAGATAGAGAACAGTTCAAGTACTTCAGTTAACGCTTTAACACTTAACGGTTTGCTGATGGCTTCATCCATACCTTTTTCAAAGTACTCGTCTTTTTCTTTTAATAAATTAGCCGTTAAAGCAACTAACGGTGGTAATTCCTCATATTTTTCTCTAAGTATTTGAGCGACATCAAATCCAGTCATGTCAGGTAATTGAATATCTAATAACGCTAAATCATAGTTTGTGGGATCAAATTGATTGATTGCATCTTCACCACACATAGCCACATCGACGGTATGACCTAAACTTTCAAGCAACGAACGAGCGACAGTAATATTCAGTTCAATATCCTCAAGCATAAAAATTCGCAAAGATTTTGCACTTTTCATCTCAGGCATTGCTTCTTCTTCTTCAACATGATCAACCAAGGGGACGTTGATGGAGACAATAAACGTACTACCAAACCCGACATCACTGGTTACTGTAATGTCCCCTCCCATCAAGTTAATTAATTCTTTAGATACCGCTAAACCAATACCAGTTCCTACTGCATGTAAATTATCTTTGCCTTGTTTCACTTGATAATACATAGCAAACACATTTTCTAATTCAGACTCAGGGATCCCAATTCCTGAATCTTCCACTTCAAAAGTTATATCTGCATTGTCACCGTGTATATCGGCACTCACGGACATCACAACTCCGCCTTCTTTTGTGAATTTAGTCGCATTCCCGATTAAATTCCAAAGAACTTGTCGTAAACGAGTACTATCAACACAGATATGCGCGGGAAGGCTCGTCAGTCTTTCTAGATCAAAACGCAGCCCTTTTTGCTCTGCCATTAATCCTGATATATTTTCCATTTCAGTAACAAAACTAATAAAATCAAGAGGCTTAGGTAATAGTTCTAATCTACGGCGATCAAATTTATCCATATCAATAATATCGTTAAATATATTACCCAAAGTGATCGCACTGACATTAATAGTTCGCATATAATTATGCTGTTCATCATCAAGGCGGGTATCAAGCAGCATACGACTTAACCCGACAATACCATTAAGTGGTGTTCGTAATTCATGACTGATTGTTGATATAAATGTTGTTTTGTCACGACTGGCTTTTTCTAGAGCCTCTTCGTAACTTTTACGATCCGTTATATTTCGTCCAAAACCAACCAAACCTAAGTGACGACCATCTTTACTATAAAAAGGGATTTTGCTTAATTCAAAACACGCTTTTCTACCATCAGGATAATCAAGCCATTGTTCATACGTTAATGCTTGGTTCTCTTTAAGAACTTGTCTATCGGTATCAATGACTTTAGTCGCGACTTCAATGCTATAAACATCTTTAGGTGACAACCCAATCAGTTCTTTTTCAGATTTACCGATGAGATCCTCCATGGCTTTATTACAACCAGAGAAAAAACCTAATTCATTACGGTAATAAATTATATCGGGGGAAGTATCAAGGTAAGATCGCAATAACGCAGTTTGCTCAGCTAATTCTAATTGTGCTTTTTCTCGATGAAATACCTCATTTTCCAAATCCCCCATCGCTTCTTGGCGAGCCTCTTCTGCTTTTTCTCGCTCTTCTATTTCTTGATTCAGTTTTTTGACATTACCTTTTAATTTTTTATTTAAATCAAGATCACAAGTTCTCATTTCTTCTAATTTACCAACCAATTTAGATAAGCGTTGGCGAGAATCTTCTAAGTGTTCAACGACTACTGATAAAAAGAAAACAGCCCAAGGAGTGATCAGTAAACCAAAAAAAACAGATCGTACAATGTCTAAATCATTAACTTCACCACTCAAGACGAGAGTCACCCCAACTTGAACAATGACAGCTAAAGCAACAAGAGCGATGGCAAGTAAGAGACTAAAACGGACGATCCCAAGCCTAACCATAAGATCGACATAAAACTGCGCAAGAATTTTTAACTGCTTCATAGATACACCCTGATAATATTCAATATGAATAATATCAGGGTTCATTCTGTTTGAGTTATTTTTTCAACACTGGGATCGTGTATTTGAAAGGCGTGTTAATCAAAGAACCTTGCGCTCCATCTTTATTAAGAGCCATACCTACATTAGTTAGCCCTAACCAGCGAGGCTCACACCACATTGGTGAAAGTAATGTTGGCCTTCTTGCTGTCGCTGATACACGGTGATAAATAATATCAGGAGGAGTTAAACGAATGATTTCAGAAGCAACATCAATATAATCTTCCATTGTTGGCGCTTCTATTTTACCAGCACGCCATGCTTTAGCCATCGTACTTCCCTCTACGATATGCAGCGGGTGTAATTTTATTCCATCAGTTCCGGTTTCTAATACTTTATTAAGTGTTTCAAGATTGTCTTCTCTTGTATCACCAGGCAGCCCTATAATAAGGTGAGTACAAATCTTAATTCCTAACAATCTAGCTTTACGCGTAATCGTGTCATAGCAAGCAAAATCATGCCCACGATTAATGCGCTTTAAGGTTTTATCATTAGCCGTTTGCAGTCCAAGTTCAAGCCAAACCTCATATCCGTCATCAACATACCCTTTTAGTAATTCTAATACCGCATCAGGTACACAATCAGGCCGCGTGCCAACACACAAACCAACAATATTGGCGGCATTCAGCGCTTCTTCATACATATTTTTGAGTACTTGGACTTCTGCAAATGTATTTGTATAAGCTTGAAAGTAGGCAAGATACTTTTTCGCACGCTTAACTTCTCCTGCTCTATCTGCTAGCTGCTCATGAATCGCTTTAAACTGCTCTTGTTCATCAGAAAATGAGGCGACGTTACAAAAGGTACACCCCCCTTTTCCAATCGTTCCATCTCTATTGGGGCAACTAAAACCACCATGGAGTGTCAGTTTATGTACCTTTTCACCATAACGACGCTGTAAATCTTGTCCGAATGTATTTGCTAGTTCATGAAGTTGCATTGCGGTAACCAATAATAAATCAAAGACTTAGTTCATAAATAAAAAGAAGTCTCAGTTCTATTTATGAAAGTTGCTAACTCGATTGTAAAAAAAGACCGTAAATAATAACGAAAAAAATCATACGCTATTCTAATTTATATCAACAAAAGGCGCATAAAGTAGCGATTAAACGCAAAAAAAGGCCATTTATTATAAATACTTATGCATTTAGTGTGAAAAAAGTAAACATTACGTGCAACTTTAGTTGGTATTTAATATGACAAAAATGTAGGATAGTTACATCGTTAAATAGTTTAATTTGCCACCAATAGATTATTGGGGCTTTTCGATAGTGGTATCTACCCTCAGACAACAAATACAACGGATAAAAATGTATTTGATAGATATCACAATGGATTGGGTTAGTTTGCACGTCATATTAAGTGATGCCAGCAAACACCAGAATGGATTCAAACTTGCTACCTCTTGAGACTAACTCACAGCAAGTTCGATTGAAGATTAGCAAAGGACTAGACAGAAACTTACGTAGAAAAGTTGTGTCTGTATAATACTGGAAGGATGTATCTATGGTAGATAGAGAGCAAAGTGCACAGGGCATGTATACTCCGGAATTGGAGCATGATGCATGTGGTATCGGTTTTGTCGCTCACCTTAAAAACCGTAAATCTCATGATGTGGTAACTCAAGCACTTGATATGCTAGCGCGTATGGAGCACCGTGGTGGCCAAGGCTGTGATCCATGCAGTGGTGATGGCGCAGGTATTTTATTACAAAAACCTCATGAGTTTTTATTAGAAGAAGCCGTTAAACTTAGTATTAAAATACCTTCTTTTGATAAATACGGTATTGGCGTTGTTCTTTTTCCAAAAGATGAATACAAACGTCAACAATGTAGAGATATTTTAGAGCGTAACGCTCAACGTCTTGATTTGGAAATTCTTGGATATCGTATATTACCTGTCGATAACTCGATGCTAGGTAATGATCCTCTAAGTACCGAACCTCAATTTGAACACGTCTTTATTTCTGGTGGTCCATCAATGGACCCAGCAGAATTAGAACGTAAATTGTATGTTCTTCGTAACTATACAGTTCGTGTTTGTTTAGAAAGTATTTCCAACATCGGTGATGATTTCTACATTAACTCATTATCATACAAAACCTTAGTATACAAAGGCCAGTTAACTACAGAGCAAGTACCTCAATATTTCTTAGATTTACAAAATCCATCAATGGTCACTGCTTTAGCTCTAGTCCATTCTCGCTTTTCAACCAATACATTTCCTCGTTGGCGCCTAGCTCAACCATTCCGTTACATTGCTCATAATGGTGAAATCAATACTGTTCGTGGTAATTTGAACTGGATGAAAGCCCGTGAAGCGATCATTGAATCAGATCTCTTTAGCCAACAAGAAATGGACATGCTACTTCCTATTTGTCAGGAAGGCAGTTCAGATTCATCTAACTTTGATATGGCATTAGAATTACTTGTTCTTTCTGGTCGTAGTTTGCCACATGCATTAATGATGATGATCCCTGAAGCATGGCAAGAAAATAAAAACATGGACCCGACTCGTCGTGCATTTTATCAATATCACGCCAACGTAATGGAACCATGGGATGGCCCCGCTTCTGTTTGTTTTACCGATGGCGTTCAAGTAGGTGCAACGCTTGACCGTAATGGTCTTCGCCCTTCTCGCTATACGGTAACAAAAGATGACTTCCTTGTTATGGCATCTGAATCTGGCGTAGTAAAAATAGCCCCAGAAAATATTGAGTTCCGTGGTCGTTTACAACCAGGCCGTATTTTTGTTGCTGACTTAGAGCAAGGTCGTATTATTTCTGATGAAGAAGTAAAAGATGGCATTGCAAACTCACAACCTTATGAAAAATGGGTTGAAGAAAACCTGCTTAGTTTGAAAAAACTACCTGAAGCAACGAACCAATACAGCCAACCTTCTCCAGAACGTCTACTGAATCGTCAACAGGCGTTTGGTGTTACCTCTGAAGAAGTTAATGAAATTATTCTACCATTAGCGAAAACGGCTTATGAGCCATTAACTGCAATGGGTGCAGATTGGCCATTAGCGATTCTTTCGCATCAATCTCAGCATTTATCTAACTACTTTAAGCAATTATTTGCACAAGTAACTAACCCACCGATCGACCCGATCCGTGAGCGTATGGTTATGTCACTTAATACTTACCTAGGTAAAGACCAAAACTTACTTGCTGAAACCCCTGAGCATTGTCAAAAAGTAGAACTTGAATCCCCTGTTCTGTCGAATTCTGAATTAGAAAAATTGCGTGCGATTGATAATGAACACCTACAAGCAAAGACACTTGATATCGTATTCCAAGCAAGTGAAGAGTCGGGTAAATTAGAACGTGCACTAAAACGCATCTGCCAATACGCTGAAGATGCGGTAAATGATGGTTATTCTATTATTCTACTGACTGACCGCGCTGTAAACTCTAACCATGCCGCGATTCCTGCAATGCTTGCTGTGGGCGCCGTTCATCACCACTTAATTCGTAAAGGATTACGAGCTAAATGTGACATCGTTATAGAAACGGGGGATGCACGTGAAACACACCACTTTGCAACACTCGTTGGTTATGGTGCGAATGCAGTTAACCCATACTTAGTCATTGAAACGATTGTTGAACTTCAACGTGTTAAGAAACTCGATCCAACACTTCATCCAAAAGAACTATTTGATAATTACCGTAAAGGGGTTAATGGCGGTCTGCTTAAGATCTTCTCAAAAATGGGGATTTCAACATTACAGTCATACCATGGTGCTCAAATATTTGAAGCATTAGGCATTAGTAAATCCGTTGTTGACAAGTACTTCACAGGTACTGTTTCTCGTATTCAAGGCCTTACTATTGATGATATAGCAAAAGAAGTGCTTATCCGTCACCGTATTGGCTACTCTACTCGAGAAATCCCAGTTCAAGTACTTGATGTTGGTGGTGTTTACCAATGGAAACAACGTGGTGAGAAGCATTTATTCAATCCAGAAACCATCTCACTACTGCAAGAATCAACACGTAATAAAGATTACGAACAATTTAAGAAATATACCCAAGCTGTTGATGACCAAGGTGACAATGCAGCAACACTGCGTAGCCAATTAGCCTTTATTAAAAACCCAGCGGGCTCTATTCCTTTAGAGGAAGTGGAACCAATAGAGAATATTCTTAAACGTTTTGCAACTGGCGCTATGTCGTTCGGTTCTATCTCACACGAAGCACATTCAACACTTGCTGTTGCAATGAACCGTATCGGTGCGAAATCTAACTCAGGTGAAGGTGGTGAAGACCCTATTCGCTTTGAGAAAAAAGAAAATGGTGACTGGGAGCGCTCTGCAATCAAACAAGTTGCATCTGGTCGATTTGGTGTTACCTCTTACTACCTGACCAACGCCGATGAATTGCAAATTAAGATGGCTCAAGGTGCAAAACCAGGAGAAGGCGGACAGTTACCTGGAGATAAAGTCGACGATTGGATTGGGGCAACTCGCCACTCAACTCCAGGCGTTGGACTTATTTCACCACCGCCACATCATGATATTTATTCAATCGAAGATTTAGCACAACTTATCTACGATCTTAAAAATGCAAACCGTAAAGGCCGCGTTAACGTTAAGTTAGTGTCTGAAGCAGGTGTTGGTACTATCGCCTCTGGTGTTGCTAAAGCAAAAGCTGACGTAGTACTTATTGCAGGCTTTGATGGTGGTACTGGTGCATCTCCGATGTCCTCTATTCGTCACACAGGCTTACCGTGGGAATTAGGTCTAGCTGAAACACACCAAACATTACTGAAGAATGGTTTACGTAACCGTATCGTTGTTCAGTCTGATGGCCAAATGAAAACACCTCGAGATCTTGCGGTAGCAACACTTCTTGGTGCCGAAGAGTGGGGTGTAGCGACGGCTGCTCTTGTTGTTGAAGGTTGTATCATGATGCGTAAGTGTCATAAAAACACTTGCCCTGTTGGTATTGCAACACAGAATAAAACATTACGTGAGCGTTTTGATGGTCGCGTAGAAGACGTTGTTACTTTCTTCCAATATATGGCTGAAGGCCTTCGCGAAGTTATGGCTGAACTTGGTTTCCGCTCTATTGAAGACATGGTTGGTCAATCTCACAAACTTAAGGTTCGTGACGATATTGGTCATTGGAAATATAAAAACTTAGATTTATCACCAGTACTTCATGTAGAACAACCTCGTGCTGAAGATGGTATTTTCAATCAAATAAAACAACAGCATAATCTTGAAGATGTATTGGACCGCAAACTTATAAAACTTGCAAAACCAGCACTCGAAGAAGGTAAATCAGTTAATGCAGAGTTTGATATTCTAAATACAGACCGAAGTGTCGGAACGATGCTTTCAAATGAAATATCTAAAGTCTATAAAGACCAAGGGTTACCGCAACCAATGAATGTGAAATTTAATGGTTCCGCGGGTCAAAGTTTAGGAGCATTCTTAGCGAAAGGCGTCAAATTTGAAGTAGAAGGTGACGCAAATGACTACTGGGGCAAAGGGTTATCAGGAGGTACACTCGTACTTTATCCAGACACAAGATCAAGTATTGTAGCTGAAGATAACATTGTTGTTGGTAACGTTTGTTTCTATGGTGCCACCTCTGGCGAGTCTTACATTCGAGGAATGGCAGGCGAGCGTTTCTGTGTTCGAAACTCTGGGGCAAGTGTTGTAGTGGAAGGTGTTGGTGACCATGGTTGTGAATACATGACGGGTGGTGTCGCGATAATCCTTGGCTCAACCGGCCGCAACTTTGCCGCTGGAATGAGTGGTGGTGTAGCGTATGTTTGGGATCAGTCAGGAGACTTTGAATCAAAGTTAAACCAAGAACTTGTTGACCTAGACCCAATAGAACAAGAAGATAAAGATCTTTTACATAAAATGCTAACTAAGCATGTTGAATTCACAGGAAGTGAAGTAGCAAAGTCTTTCTTAAGTAATTTTGAAGTAAATTTAGCCTCTCTGGCTAAAGTTATGCCGCGGGACTATAAAGCGGTACTTCAAAAGCGTAAGACTGAAGCACAACACGCGCAAATGGAAGAAGTGGAGGCAGTATAATGGGCAAGCCTACAGGTTTTTTAGAAAATGGTCGTGAGTTACCAAAAAAATTAGAACCAATTGTTCGAATTCAAGATAATAAAGAATTTGTCTTAAACGAAGAATTTGGCGATAAAATCAATACGCAAGCATCTCGCTGTATGGATTGTGGTGTTCCGTTTTGTCATAACGGATGCCCTATTGGGAACATCATTCCGGAATTTAACGATGCCGTATATCGCGATAGCTGGGAAGAAGCTTGGCACATTCTAAGCTCAACAAATAACTTTCCTGAATTTACAGGCCGTGTATGCCCTGCTCCTTGTGAAAGTGCATGTGTATTAGGGATCAATCAAGATCCAATCACAATCTGTAATATTGAAAAAACAATCGTTGAGACTGCGTATCGTGAAGGATACGCGCAACCGAAAAAGCCTCGTTCCCGTACAGGAAAAACTGTCGCGATTATTGGTTCAGGTCCTGCCGGCTTAGCTGCTGCAGAGCAAATCAATAGTGCAGGCCATTCAGTCACTGTTTTTGAACGAGATGAGAAAGTTGGTGGCTTATTACGTTTCGGTATTCCTGATTTCAAACTAGGAATGGATATCATTGATCGAAAGATCAATTTAATGGCCGAAGCCGGTATTAAGTTTGAAGTAAATGCACATATTGGCGTTTCAATTAATGCTCAACAACTGCGCCAAGATTTTGATGTTGTATTACTGACTGGTGGTTCAACAGTACCAAGGGATCTTCCTATTCCTGGTCGTGAATTAAATGGGGTTCATTTTGCAATGGAATTCCTAGGTCAAAACAACCGCCGAGCGAACGATATGGATCTTAAAACAAAAGAGATCCATGCAAAAGATAAACATGTTGTCGTTATCGGTGGTGGCGATACAGGATCAGATTGCGTTGGTACTTCTAACCGTCATGGGGCGGCAAGCATTACTCAAGTTGAGATAATGCCTATTCCACCAGAAAAGCGCCCAGCGAATATGCCTTGGCCTCAATACCCAATGATCATGAAAACAACGACTTCCCACGAAGAAGGCTGTGAGCGTCATTGGAACATTTTAACTAAAGAGTTTATCTCTGATGATGAGGGTAATGTCACCGGCCTCCGTATTGCTGATATCGTTTGGCAAGATGCCAAACCTGGAGAGCGACCTGGTTTTAACGAAGTAGCAAATAGTGAGCGAGTTATACCATGTGATCAAGCTTTCTTAGCTATGGGATTTTTACACCCAGAACCTACGGGTGTTCTAGCTCAATTAGATATTAAACTTGATGATCGTGGCAACGTTGCTACCAATGGTTTTTCTACTAACCAAAAAGGTGTTTTTGCTGCAGGTGATATGCGTACAGGGCAATCATTAATTGTACGTTGTATTAATGAAGGTCGTGAATGTGCGCGTGAAGTTGACGCTTATCTTATGGGGAATACAAACTTAGAAGCGAAAGCTGGCTCTCTAATGCTATCAGCATCATAATCTTTCGCAATTAAATTCAGGTTCCTTCCAAACCTTTGGCCAACATTTCGATGTTGGCCTTTTTTATAGTAAATTCAATAAACAAAAATTCAACAATTCACGGGCTTGTTTTATACTTACTTAACATTTCTAATATCTATAACTAAAATAGAAGCTTATTATTTATGAAAAGATCACTCATTCCTATATTTATAATACTTACTTTATCAGCTTGTAGCCAAAGGAGCGACGTAGTCATGGATAAATCAACAAAGCCATGTGGTGACAAACCAAATTGCGTCTCAACGCTAGAAAATAGAGAAAGCTTTTCCGCAGCTCCATTTATATTAACCAGCACAGCAAATATTAAAAATATATCTAATGTTGCTCAACATTTAAAAGGAGCTAAAGTTGTAAACATAAACAATGATTACATTCATATTGAATGCACTAGTTTACTTTTTCGCTTCGTAGATGACTTAGAATTACGAATTTCAGGGAATACTCTAATTGTACGTTCAGAGTCACGTACAGGACATTCTGATTTTGATGTAAATAAAAAGCGTGTTGAGAAATTAAGATCTCTTTTATTAAAACAAGGGCTAATTACTCAATAAATAAACCCATTTAAATGTCACTACTTCTATTTTTATACAGACGTAAAAAAGCCCTAATCTTTCGATTAGGGCTTTTTAAATAGTGGCGGAGTGGACGGGACTCGAACCCGCGACCCCCGGCGTGACAGGCCGGTATTCTAACCAACTGAACTACCACT